>CAYJGP010000009.1:0-27698 GCA_964369435.1 uncultured Oscillospiraceae bacterium
TAGTTTCTGAATTGTCGTGGCTTGCGCAACAGCTACTGGCTTGATTATTACTACTATCTTCTGCGCATCCACAGCTCGTCGGTGCATCGCCATAGGTTATTTTATCGTTTTTACAAAAAACATTTGTAACTATCCCTGAGATAATCCCCGAGAAAAATGCTGCCACAGCTCGATAAACTGCAAATAAAGGTCCCATCATCCCATAAGTTGCGATTAAACTGTCTACCCCTGTTTGTGGTGTAGAAGTTAAAAAGCTCACAACCGAACCTTTAGATGCTCCACTTTTACCTAAATACATAGCTGTAGGCACTACTCCACAAGAGCACAGTGGTAGCGGCACCCCTAAAACAGATGCTTTTATAACAGAAAATATATTATCCTTACCCACATGCTTTAATATTACATCCTTTTTTATAAAAGCATGCAGCAGGCCTGTGAATATAAGTCCTATTACAATGTAAAATGACATATCGACAAACAAGTCCCATAAATTTTCAAGATATAATAACATATTATCCTCCTAAATGCTCAATATGACTAAGCCCAATATTTAAAATATCTTTAATATGTTCATCATCCAAACTATAAAAGATATTATTCTTTTCTTTTCTCGATCGAACAAGTTTATGCAGTTTTAGCAGTTTTAGCTGGTTTGATACCCTCGGCTGCGAAACCTCAAGCAAATCAGATAAATTTTGCACACAAATTTCATTGTGCAGCATCGCTAGCAAAATCTTAATACGAATCGGCTCGCTAAACGCTTTAAATAAAAAAGATAGATTTTCTGAAATTTCCTCGTCAGCAATAATTTTTTTTACGCTCTCAGGCGTATTGCAACAATGTTTCATACATCCCCCAAACATAACTATATAATGATATGCTTATATAATAATATATTTACAGACTTTTGTCAATAAAAAAAGCAGACTTTTTTCAAAGTCTGCTAAATTTAGCTTAAAGTTCTAATAGTTAATTTTGTTACACTCTGCCTTAGCTGTTATCGCTTACAACTCTACAGGGGTTACCAACAGCAATTTTGTTTGATGGAATATCTTTAGTCACAACACTTCCAGCACCAATGACAACATTATCTCCGATAGTTACACCCGGCATTATAATTGAACCACCGCCTATCCAGCAGTTATCGCCTATCGTAACTTTTGCTGTACGTGTCTTGCAAAACTCAAAACTGCCATCCGCTTTCGGCTCTCCAAATCTGTCTTTTGCATCTGTTGGATGAAATGCTGTATAAATCTGAACTGAAGGTGCGATAAGTGCATTGTCGCCAATTGTTATCGTATTATCATCTAAAAACACACAGTTCATATTAACTTCGCAGTTATTACCAAAAAATATATTATTTCCATAGTCTGCAAAAAATGGAGCTGTTATCCAGAGGTTTTTACCAAACCCACCAAGCAATTCTCTGAGTATATTCTCTTTACCTTTTAGGTCCTCTGAAATAATACTGTTGTATTCACGCACTAAATTCTTAGCTAGATGCCACCTATCAATAAGCTCTTTGTCGCCACAATCATAAAGCTCTCCAGCAAGCATCTTTTCTCTTTCAGTCATACTATTTTATATACCTCACAGCGCTCTCATCATACCTATCGACAAACTTATTTGCATCCGCTTCTTTTGGATACCCTATCGAAATAACAGCATACGGCATAAGGTCGCTCGATAGATTGTAGAGCTCTCTGATAAAGTCCATCCTCTCAGCAACTGGCGCTGTGCCAAACCAACAGCTTCCAAGCCCCTGCTCTGCAGCTTCAAGCATAAGGTTTTGAGTCGCGGCTCCAAGGTCTTGTTGCCACATATCCGGTACCTTCATTTTATTTTTGTCGCCAAGCACTATTATTCCGTGCGATGCACCTATTAGCGACTTTGCATGAGGATTAAACTCTGAGAGCTTTTCTAAGTTTTCATCACCAGTTACAACGATAAACTGCCAAGGTTGTCCGTTTGCCGCAGTTGGCGCTTGCATCGCTGCACGCAATATCTTCTCTATTTTTTCTGCTTCAACCGTTTTCTTCAAAAAACTTCTAACGCTTCTTCTTGTAAAAATTGTATTCATACCATTACCTCTTTCTATATTATATATTATTATACACTTATTTTGCATCGGTACTCTGTGTTGCTAATTCATACCGGACAAACTGCTTTGCACACCGCGGACTTCTTCCTCCATTTCGAATTGCATAAGCTTCTGCTCTTTTCATAAGAAGCTCTTTTTCAACTTCTAAATTATAGATAGAAGCGTAATAGGCAACTACTTTTAGGTAATCATCTTTATCTGGTTTTTGATAGGTTATTGTAAGCCCAAATCGCGCTGATAGCGATAATGACTCTTGCATTGTATCGTAGAGATGTATATCGTCCCCTGCTCTCTCCTCCATGCTCTCTCGAACAAGATGTCGGCGGTTACTTGTAGCATACACAATACAGTTATTCCCTGTTCCAACAACACTGCCTTCAAGCACCGCTTTAAGTGCTGAGAAGTTATCATCATTCTTTGAGAAACTTAAGTCATCAATAAATAAAATAAATTTAAGCGGATTTCCCGATAGTTCTTTCAATAGCTTCGGTATTTTATGAAGATGCTCTTTTTTGATCTCGATAAGTCGAAGTCCCCTATCTGCATATTCATTTATAATCGCTTTTACCGTCGAGCTTTTACCAGTTCCTGCATCGCCATAGAGAAGCATATTATTTGCCACTCCATCTGTTATAAATGAAAGAGTATTATCTATAGCCATTCCCCTCTCTCGCTCATAGCCTTTTAGTTGCATAAGCCTTTGAGGATCTGGAAACTGAACTGCTTCGAGATTACCATCATAGGTGAATACGTTGTTTGAAGCAAACATCCCATATCCAAGACTTCTTATATTTTCTATCCTATTATAATAGAAAGATAGAAAATCAACCTTCTGCGCTTTGTAGCTCTGGTTTAATAAAATTCCTGCTTCCTTTAGCATTTCTTTTGGATCAATCGCGACTATCTCACCTAGTATCTGAAGATCATTTTTCAGCGCTTCCTCTATATTATTATCAAATACATCGCCTCTGCAAATCCCTTTAATATAAAAGTTCTCGCTTTGAACAAGCATCTGTTTTGTATACTCTGCAAGTGAAGCGCTATGCGGAAACAGCTTCGAGAGAAGGGCGGTATATGCAGAAAGTATATCATCACCTTGCTTGTACACAGCATCTGCAAATTTATATAGTAATCCAAAAACCTCATCATTTTTAAATTCAGATAGGACAATTAAACTATCTATCCCAACTGTTATTTTATTTATCATTTTCACATCAGTCCTCTGTTTTCATCTTTAACAAATTATATCATATTTTTCCCCTTTTTAAAATAATGTAGTATTATCAATAAGATATTTGTAAAAATGCATACTTTTTGATATAATCTAAAAAGATTTGAAAAAAATTAAAAAAAATTTATTTTAGGTGCAATAAAACACCCCCCCTTATGCATTAATAGGGTGAATAGGAGAAAAACATGTTTTCATTAATGGTGAGCTCACTTCAAGATGAGAGTCCAAAAAAGAGTAACACGCCGCAGGTAGACGAAGAACTTTTAATCGATATCGCGAAAGGTTACACAGAAGCTCTCTCAACCTTATACGGGATTAGCTACCCCGCAGTATACAGCTTCGCTTATTCAATACTAAAGAATACTCAAGACGCACAGGACGTAGCGCAAGACACTTTTGTTCGCATCTTCGCATCGGCAAAGTTTTACAAAAAACAAGGCAAGCCAATGGCTTGGATTTTAACAATAACAAAGAATTTGGCCTACATGCGAATTAGAAGCAAATCAAAAGTTTCACTCGACGAGATGGATAGCGATTCAAACCCGCTACCAGCAGTGGAGTTTGAAGAGAATAGCATGCACAGACTCATTCTCGATAAAGCTCTTGCAACTCTACCCGATGAAACCCGACAAATTGTTATACTACATGCTGTTTCGGGACTTCGACATAGAGAAATCGCAGACCTGCTTTCCATCAAACTATCAACTGTTCTGTCAAAGTACAATCGTGCAATAAAAAAAGTAAAAGAAATACTCGAGGAGGATGGCTATAATGGATAAAAACAATATAGAGCAAAAAATAAATGAAGCCGTTTTAGCATCGGTGCCAAAACCCGACTTCGACGCTGTTCTCCGCACAATCAATCAGAGCAATATGGAGGATATACAGATGAAAACTACAGTTAAAAAGAATAATTTATTTAAAATCATAGCTTCAACAGCGGCAGCAGTCGCAATACTAGGTGGCGGATTCTTCGGCTACAGCGCATACATGAACAGCTCGTACCTAACACTCGGTCTCGATGTAAACCCAAGCTTCAATATTGAAGTTTCAAGAAGCGAGAAAGTGACAGACATCGAGGCACTAAATGCAGACGCTATAACAGTTCTCGGCAATATGGAAGATGAGCTTGAAGGAAGTTCAGTAGAAGTTGTTATGAATGCACTACTCGGTTCTATGATAACAAACGGATTTGTAGATCCAACTGACAGCTCATTCCTACTATCAGTTGAGGGCGGCGACGAAGCTACAGCAGCAGAGATGCTCAAAAAAGTTGAAGCAGCTCTTGCAAACAACACAGTTAACGGTTCTGTTATATCTCAGGTTGTTTTAGCGACAGAGCAAACAGAGCAAAGCGCAACAGAAAATGGCATTTCAACAGGTAAAGCAGCACTAATCGAGAAGCTAATCGCAGCGGACCCAACACTTATCTTCGATGAGCTTGCAGACCTTTCAATCGGTGAGCTTAACCTTCTTCTTTCTTCAAGAAACGAAACTATAACCGATGTTGTTGTAGGTGATACCGCTCCAAATGAGAGCAAATATATCGGCAGAGATGCAGCACTAAACGCAGCACTTGCAGCAGCTGGACTTACAGTTGAGAGCATTACTGATATAGATGTTGAGTTTGATGTTGATGACGGTGTTTTCCACTATGACGTTGAGTTTGAAACAGTATCAAATGAATACGACTACGATATAGATGCATACACAGGTGCTATTTTAGAAGCAGAGATTGATGTAAACGATGATATCGATGACGATCTTGATGATAACGACGATGACGACAACGACGATGACGACAACGATGATGACGACGATAACGACGATGACGATGACCTAGATGATGATTTTGATGATATCGACGACCATAACGACGAAAACGAAGAAGACGAAGACCTAGATGACGATTACGAAGATATCGACGACAACGACGACGACGATGATGACGACGACAACGATGACGACGACAACGACGACAACGATGACGACGATGACGACGACAACGATGACGACGATGACGACGATGACGACGGAGACGATGACTAATCATTAACCTACAAACCTTTTCAAACCCCAAACCCCAAACCCCAAAACCCCAAAACCAAAACCAAAAAACCAAAACCAAAAAAAGAAAACACCTGCTGTATGGCGGGTGTTTTCTTTATCTTTATTTTATACTGTTAAACACTACTTTTAATTGACTATACTTTTTTATAGGTGTATAATAAAACCAATCTACTAATCGAAAATTCGTGAGGATTAAAAATGAAAGATAAAAAAACACACTATATAACCACTTTTTCGCTTGCTATCCTTTTCACCCTTTATCTCTGCCTTTTTGCAGTTAATTTTAATATTAGTTTTAATCAACCAGATAACTATATTTCTTATACTGTAAACAAAGTCTATATATTTTTTGGCGGTTTATCTTTTATCGCATTTATATCTTCTATTATATTTATTTTTTTAAACCAAAAGCAATCATCGGTTTTCGGGAAATGGGGTAAGGTATTTCCTTATCTCACCGCTTTTTTAGCTATAATACTTGTCCTTAATACCATTTTATTTACTAGAAGCGTTTTGCTTTATTGATAAATCAGATATTTCTCACTTTTTCAACTCGAAAATTTTACATATTAGTGATACAATAAAAAAGATTAGGAGGCGTATACATGACATTTTCAAAACAGACACTTACAGAAAATATAAAATTCTTAGAACTCTTACGGGAAAATTTTCCTGATATTCCCTCTGCAACGAGTGAAATAGTAAACCTTGAAGCTATTCTTAATCTACCAAAAGGCACCGAGCACTTTTTATCCGATATTCACGGTGAACACCTTGCTTTTTTGCACCTTTTAAAGACAGGATCTGGTGTTATTAAAACTAAAATTGACGATATCTTCGGAAACACCTTAACAAAGGATGATCGTCGCAAAATAGCAACCCTTATCTGTTACCCTGAGGAGAAGCTCGCCTACCATAAAAGTCTTGGCGAAGCGAATTTCGAATGGTACAGAGTGACTATCTATCGCCTTGTCGATATATGCCGCGTTGCATCTTCAAAATATACGAGAAGCAAGGTTCGTAAAGCGCTACCTCCACAGTTTAGCTATATAATCGACGAGCTGCTTCATGCGAATGGCTTTGATCATAATAAAGATAACTACAATGAGCATATCGTTTCATCTATTATTAATTCAGGCTCTGCAGATGAATTTATCACCGCTATAAGCAATCTTATCGGAAGATTAATCATAGATCATCTTCATATTATTGGCGATATTTTCGATAGAGGTCCTGGTGCTGATATTATCCTTGATCACCTTCTCTCATACCATAAAGTTGATTTCCAGTGGGGCAACCACGATCTACTCTGGATGGGTGCGGCTGCAGGCCATGGGGCTTGTATTGCTAATGTTATTGCAAACTGCTTAAAATACAACAACTTCGATACCCTAGAAGATGGGTATGGGATAAATGTTCGGCCACTTGCAACATTTGCAATGGAGCAGTATCGCCATGATAGTTGTGATGTGTTTATGCCAAAGCACATAGATGATGTAGCTATAAATGAGAAAAGCGAGCGACAAACTGCTAAAATTCATAAAGCAATTGCTGTTATCCTATTCAAACTTGAAGGACAGATTATTAAAAGTCACCCTGAATTCAATATGGATAAAAGACTAATGTTTGATAAAATAGATTATGATAACGGCACTATAACACTCGATGGTATAACTTACACAATGAAAGACAGCAATTTCCCAACCATCGACAAAGATGATCCATATCAACTAACACCAGCCGAGCAAGAGGTTATTTCAAAGCTCAGTTTATCATTCACCCATAGTGAAAAACTTGCAAAACATATCAAGTTTTTATATAAATATGGCAGTATGTATCTTGTTTGCAATGGCAATCTTCTCTTTCACGGTTGTATTCCGATGGAGGAGGATGGAAGCTTTTCATCGCTTAATCTTGAGGGTAAACCACTTTGCGGAAAAGCGCTGCTCGATGCTGCAGATAGGCTTGTAAGAGTTGGGTATTTTAGCGCAGATGGCACCACTGAAAAAGCTTTTGGACTCGATTTTATCTGGTACCTCTGGTGCGGACCGAAATCCCCTCTCAACGGCAAAAATAGGATAACAACTTTCGAGCGGTATTTTATCGAAGATCCCGACACCCATACCGAGCATAAAGATCCATACTACCGCTTAAGCCATACTGTAGAGGGTGCTGATAAAATTTTGCATGAGTTTTCTCTATATGAAGAGCGCTCAAAGATAATAAATGGCCATATGCCAGTTAAAATAAGCAAAGGCGAGAGCCCTATTAAAGCAGAAGGCAAGCTTATTGTTATAGATGGTGGACTTTCAAAAGCATATCATCCGGTGACTGGAATTGCCGGATACACCTTGATTTTCAATTCAAGAGAGCTTGTCCTCTCAGAGCATAATCCGTTCGACACTGTTAGTAATGCAGTTTCAAACGACCTTGATATGCATAATAAATCAACTACCATAGAGAAGATGCAAAGCAGAATTATGATTAAAGATACCGATAACGGCCTAACTCTTGAAAGTCGAGTTTCCGATTTACAGATGCTTGTTGCCAGTTATCGAAGTGGTGTTATAAGCCAAAAAGATAAAAAGATATAACAAGCTAGATATTTGCAAATAAACAGAGCGAATAATGCTTAATCTACTAATTTTAGTTAAAGGGGTGAATTTCCACCCCTTTTTTTGTTGTACTCGTCCATTGCAAATAAAACCTTGTGTATGTTAGAATATATAAAAAATAGTAAGGAGATGTAAAGATATGTCAAAAATTCCGGTATTAATAGACGGAGATCCTGGTCATGACGATGTCATGGCTATTGTTATGGCGCTAAATCTACCTCAGATAGATGTTTTAGGTATTACCGTTGTCGGTGGAAACTCAACCCTTGAAAACACTGCTACAAACGCACTTCGAACCCTTGAATGGCTCGGTGTTGAGGGAGTTTCGGTTGTCAAAGGACGTGCAAAACCAGTGCTTCGTGTCCTTGAAACAGCAGCTGCTGTTCATGGCGAAGGCGGTCTTGATGGTCCTTCGTTCCCCCCTCTTAAAACAGACGTTTTAGATGAAAATTTCGCAACATTTATGGCTAGAAAAATAGAAGAACAGACCGAAAAGGTTGTTTTGGTCGCTATGGGTCCTCTAACAAACACAGCGGTTTTCCTTGCAAGCTATCCGCATCTTAAAGATAAAATAGAGAAGATAGTTATAATGGGCGGCGCTGCTATCGGCGGAAACTGGACTTCAACTGCTGAATTTAACATCTGGGTTGACCCGGAGAGCGCTTATATCGTTTTCGAGTCTGGTATTCCTGTTGTTATGTGCGGTCTTGATGCGACAAACAAAGCAAGGCTTACCAAAAACGAAATTAAGAAATTCTTAGCACTCGGCACCCCTGCAGGCGACCTTATTGGTCAGCTAAGCCAGCATTTTGCCGATATGGAACCTG
Source organism: uncultured Oscillospiraceae bacterium (assembly GCA_964369435.1). Lineage (GTDB taxonomy): Bacteria > Bacillota > Clostridia > Oscillospirales > Ruminococcaceae > CAYJGN01. The sequence goes on from CAYJGP010000009.1 coordinate 8,845, forward strand.
ATGCTGCTGATGATGAAGTAGTTGAAGTACCTATGCACGATGCTCTAACAATCGTAACTCTTGTTTCAGATGATATCGTAAAACTTATTCCAGCTAAAGTCACTATTGATATTACTGGCGACCACAACAGAGGCTGTACAACTGTTCAGTATCATAACTGGAATGATCCAAATATGAAGAAGAACGCTTTTGTTTCAGTTGATCTCGACCGCGAGAAGTTTGTTGAGCTTCTTATGTCGTGTTGCAAATAAAGGAGGATAATATGAATAAAATACCACTTATTATAGATTGCGATCCGGGTGTTGATGATGCGGTAGCTATACTTCTTGCAAACTCGGCACCAAATATAGATCTTATTGCAGTAACACCTGTCAATGGAAATGTCTCGTATCTGCATACTAGCAGAAATGCTGCTGATTTGGTATCATACCTTGAGAGTGATGCTATCGTTTCAAGAGGAGCTGAAAAACCATTGGTTTTTAAACCAGGCGAAGATGCATCAATGTTCCACGGTAAAAATGGACTTCTCGATATTGAACTTCCAAAGAGAGGGACAGTTAATAAAACAGATAAATACGCTTGGGATGTTTTCTATGAAGAGGCTACAAAGCGTCCAGGAGAGCTTGTTCTCTGTGCAGTTGGCCCACTTACAAATGTTGCAACTGCAATATTAAAATATCCAGATCTTCCAAAGCTTCTAAAGAAGATAGTTGTTATGGGCGGTGCTTATGGTAGTGGAAACGTTGCTGATTCACCAAACGCTGAGTATAACATCTACATCGATCCACATGCCTGCCAGATAGTTTTTGATAGCGACGCTGAGGTTGTTATGGTAGGTCTTGATGCTTGTAATGGAGCGGCGCTCTATAAAAAAGATCTCATTGAAATATTCAAAGGTGAGAGCAAAATTAAAGATTTTACAGATGCTTTTGTTGCATCTATGAGTAAAGAGAGAGATATACCACCAGATATGAAAGCGGTTATCGGCGATAAGTTCGATAAATTCCCAATATTTGATGCTATAACTGTTGCTGGAGTTATCGACGAAACTCTATACCCTACTAAAAAACACTATGTATGCTGTGAGACACACGGAATTAATGTTGGAAGAACATGCGTGCTATTTAATGATAAATGGGGCAAAGACGCTGAAAATCCAAAAGAGCCAAATGTCCATGTTGCATTCCCTGCTGACGGCCTGAAATTCAAAGCTATGCTTATTCGCATGATGGAATTTTACAGAAAATAAAAAATAAAAAGGATGCCATATGGCGGTTGCCGATAAGGGTATCATTACAAAAAAACAGATATGAATTTTAAAATTCATATCTGTTTTTTGCTATAACTATTAAGTTTATTTGTAAAATGCAACCAGGGACAAACTCAGTACCTAATCTCCCGAAACGGAGCTTTTTCTAAAAATACATATCGCGAGTATCGTTCGACGATAGGCGAACAGTCTACTTCGAGCGATATAGTTATTATTAAAAAGCGCGAAGTCGAGCACGGCATCGGGGGGTGTGGGGCGGATCGCAGCGCCCCACGCTTTTGCTACTTTTCGCAGTCGAAAAGTAGATGAAAATAGACGCAGTCTATTGATTTAATCAAAATTTATAAATTTGTTTTTACCCTTATAGGTAATCCCCTTAAGGGTGCTTTTTATTTTTTCATCAAATTGTCAGCTAGACGTTACTTCGTGTTGTTTGCATGAATTGTCACGATATTCATCATCATCTCCACGCAATCTTCCATCTCTTCGATAACCGCGTATTCCTTTTTGCTGTGGGCATTATGTCCACCAGTTCCGATGTTTGGGCACGGAAGTCCCATAAATGAAAGTCTTGCTCCGTCTGTTCCACCTCTTATAGGTTCACTAATAGGAGCTCCTCCTGCATTTTCGATCGCTTTTTTCGCAAGCTCTACAATCTCAAAAGTTTGGTCAATCGCTTTTTTCATGTTCTGGTAGCTATTAGTTATCTTATATTCGATTGTATTTTCACCATATATTTTATTTAACATATTCGCAAGATTTTTTATCGTTTCTTTTTTGATATTTAACTTATCTTCATCAAAATCCCGTAGAATATACTGCATCCAAACCCGCTCAACAGTACCTGACATATCGACAAGATGATAGAACCCCTCATACCCTTCTGTATACTGTGGTCGCTCATTTTGTGGCAGTTTAAAGTCAAATTCTGCCGCTACCGACAAGGCATTTACCATATTTCCCTTAGCACTACCCGGATGATAGTTTATTCCACTTATACAGATTTCTGCAGCTGCTGCATTGAAATTCTCATAAGTAACTTGACCAAACTCACCACCATCTGCTGTATATGCAAATGGCGCTCCAAACCCATCTACATCAAATAGGTTTGCGCCGCGTCCTATCTCTTCGTCTGGTGTAAAGCCGATTTTTATCTCGCCATGTTTTATCGTAGGGTCTGCGTTTAAAAGCTCTGCCATTGTTAGAATATTTGCAATTCCAGCCTTATCATCGGCTCCGAGCAGAGTTGTTCCATCTGTTACAACAAGGCTTTTCCCTTTGTACTTTAAAAGATCTGGAAACTCTTTTGTTGTCATCACTATATTCATACTCTCATTTAAAAGGATATCGCCACCATCGTAGTTTGAAATAATTTTTGTTTTAATATCGCTATACGGAACCTCACTAACAGTATCCATATGCGCGATAAACCCTATAGGTGATACTCCATCAATATTTGCAGGAATCGTTCCATAAACATACCCATATTCATCTATAAACGCATCTTTAATTCCAAGTTCTTTCATCTCCAAAACAAGACTCTCACCAAACACCCTCTGTCCCTCTGTTGTCGGGCAGCATTCGTTTCTTGCATCAGATGCCGTTTCAAATTTTGTATATTTTATCAGTCTCTCAAATGGTCTCATATTTTCCTCCAAAAGAATATAATCAAAAACAGCAGTTTTTACTGCTGTCTTTTAATTAGAATTTTCGACTTCTGCCACCTCGGCTGCGTCCACTGCTGTTTGTACGCCTGCTGCCGCCAACACTTCTGCTACTGCCGCCGCTGCTACTGCTTTGCGATTTTCTCGTTCTTGTTGTATTTTCATATAAAAATCTATCGTTTGAAACTCGCAAGTTCATGCTATCTGAATCGAGATAGTTTGTTGCAACTGTCTTTTTTCTTGCAGTGTTCATCTTTAATTTCATAGATTTTGTAACTGAATATGCAATTACCACAGCTATTATCAGTGCAATAAAAAACGGAAATGCATAAACATCTATAAAATCAAACCCGTATGTTGGTTCAGGGTCTAAGTCGTAATCGTTATTTGCATACATATCTTCATAATCTGTTTCTGTAACTCCTTCAATTAAAACATCATCAGCAATTGAAATAAGAGAATCAAATGCTTCATAGTATTCGCCAGATGAAAGCATAGGAATAACATAAACATCTATAAGATCAAGGTCGTAATCATCAAAGAGGTACATTCCCAGACCCGCAGTTGATATAGCATATTCGCGGTTTAACTCGTCTGTATTGAAAACAAAAACAAGACCGTCGAAATCCTCATCTCCTCGAAATTCATCAGCATAGCTCAGTAGACTATCTCCATCAAACTTATCAAGCGTTATAATATGTAAATCAAAATTATGCTCGTCCGACAAGGCGATTAATCCGTTTGTAATAAGAACACCATCCGCTTCGGTGAGCAGCTGTGCCTCATCTATAAAGTACCTTTCATCCGCTGCCCTCGCAGTTACACTAAACATCAGCATGAAAGAAACAACAACTAAAATTATCTTTTTCATCAATTCCCTCCCCCTAACCGAAAATTAAAGGGATAATCAGTGTAAGCGGTAGTGTTATACCCGCAACAAGACCAGCCCACCAGAGCGCTAATTTGCGTTTATCAATAGGAAGCCTGCCCGAGATTTGACCGGTCTGCCCGTTTATTGCAAAGTTATATATCTCGCCTTTGTATTTTGTATTTAGCATCCAGACAGGTAGAAGAGCATATTTAATCTCGACTTCATCCATCTTTATATCTGCATGTTTTTTTAATACCGAGCTGTATCCGACAATTGTATCGCGAAAGCTATTCACAACCGAATTAACCACCCTCTCAGTTGCACGATTGCCACAGCTATTAACATCAACATCGAATTTATCAGCAAAAAATCCCGCCATGAATTTCGAGTCAAACGGCATAAGCTCTGAATAATTATACGGCTCTAGCCCATCCATATAGTTATCATCCATCTTCGATGATGCATCGACAGGAATTTTTGTAAACGAAACATTTCCTGCTCTATCAATCGCATAATGCTTTGTTTTTGTATACCTATAATTTCTATCGCTCCAGCTAGTAACCTTTTTTGCAGAATAGCTTATACTACCATCGCCAATACAAGAATACAACCAAAATGGAACATACATTCCGGTAATCTTTGATATAGTATTTTCCGCTTTAAACTCAGATGGAAGTAGAGGTTTATCATAGCAAAACTTTGATAAAATCTCCTCTGCTTCTGTTTTATTAATTTTAAACGGGATAACAAGGTCTGGTTTTAAAACCCCTTCGATATTTGAAGCAATTACCACAGGGTTTCTGCAATACATGCATTCAGTAGCCGCAGTTTGTCCGTCTGAAATAATCTGCGCTCCACAAGCATCACATATAAATCCAGGTTTGCTATCCGCTTCGGTATGCTCTTTTAAAAACCCTTCAACATTCCAGTCTATCTCAGCATTATCCGGCTCGTTATTTTTAAATATTCCCTCTTCAAACAGGCTATCACAAAAATCGCACTTTAAAGTCGCTGCTTCTGTGCTCCATTTTAGTGTTCCTCCGCATGAGGGACAGCTATATGTAAGTAACTCTTTTTCCATAGTTGCTCCTAATTTACAAAACTTTTACGTCTCCTTAATAATTTTATCAAAAAAACACGCTTTTGTAAACATATTTACTAAAAGTGCACTCATAAAATGTTTAGATTTTCTCTGTATTTTTATAAGGTTTTATGATATAATTTCGTTAATATTACCGATTGTTTTTAACCACTCGATTGGAGGTAATTATGAAAAAATTCATTTCACACTTTGCAAGAATCATTTTTGGCGCCGCTCTATTTTGCATATTTTTTCTTGAAGTGTCGCTAACACCATTGATTTTCGGCGCAATTACAGGACTTATTTTCTCTTTACTCTCAAGTAGAATCGAGAGGAATAAGTTTGGATTTTGGGGAGTTTGGTCGGTAAAGTACTACCTATCACTTTTTAAAGACATGCTGCACTCCACCATATTTCTAACTATTGCAGTATTTAAGAAAAATCCACCTACTGTAGTTATAAAATCTGAGTCTGCCGCTTGCGATGAACGCGGCCAGGTTCTTGTTTCAAATTCAATAACACTAACTCCCGGCACCCTGACACTCGAGCAAAAAGACGATGTTTATACAATCCTTATGCTAAACAACGATAGCTCAAAAGATAAAGTTGCAAGTCATTTTGAAAAAAACTTAAGATAGTGGAGGATTTATGATAGTAGTAGCTCTTATATTTACCGCAATCTGCACAGCCCTCTGCTTTTATCTTCTGATAAAAAGCAAAGGGGCATTTTCGAGAATTCTGCTTTTTAGTCTACTCTCTTCTTTTGTTGTTATCGCTATTGTTTTGCTATCGGTTTTAGATGGCAAAGAAGTCTATCTCGATATAGCCATAACCCTCACCCTTCTCGGTTTTATTGATATACAGTTTTACGCTGTTTATCTGCGTCGAAAGGGGGATTTATAATGCTTATAATTTCAGATATCTTAATATTAATCTCAATGATTGTTATATTATGTGGATTTGTTGGAATAATTCGCTCAAAGGGTATCTATGCAAAGCTCTTAACCTCTGCACTTATCGATACCGCAGGACTGCTTATCATGCTTGTCGCCCTTGCATTTCGCTCGACCGATTTAGCAGTAGCTTTAAAGATTCTTTTTATAGCTCTCGCCACATTTATAACAGCGCCACTCATATCCCATAAAATCGGACGTTCTTCATATATCTCTGGTCACCGAGAAGTTACGGAGGAAGTTGATGAATAGCTTATTTTTATATTTTGTTCTTTTTTTCATGGTTGCAACTGCTATCCTCTGCGTTATAACCGATAAGCTTTTTACCGCTGTTGTCTATAGCGGTACGTTATCTGTTTTCACAACCCTTTGTTATCTCCTGCTCGGCGCACCGGATGTAGCCCTTGCTGAAGCTGTTATCGGTGCTACTGTAGCTTCTGCCATATTTCTTATCACCCTTAAAAAATACAGGGTTTTCAATGTGTATCTTGTCGGCAACAAAAGTAATCAAAGGTTTATGAAGATGACAAAAACCATTGTTAAAACCCTAAAAAAACACGATATACAACCAAACATCCTAATCACCGACTCTGATGAATCTGTTTTCAAGCTTTTTAGCCTACAAAATAGCGATCTTGTTGCAATAGAGCGCGGAGATGTTATAGAGCTTCACGGAGAGGTGCACAGCCAATATTTTTCTGCTATAAGCAGTGCGCTTGATAGCGAAATTAACAGTGGAGAGGTTATTATAATAGATAGTATCTACGATAGCATTGTAAGTTATAGGGAGGGTAGCCATGAATAGCAGAAGAAATATATTCGGGTTAGTTTTTATAACAGTTTTCTCAGCCTTTCTATTTGTTGGATATATAGCGCAGGGCAATGCTGGCGAAACTCCACTATTTGATGCTATATTCAGCCGTGGTTACCTTGAAACTGCAGCTGAAAACCTCGTTGCCGCTATTTATTTAAACTACCGCCTTTTTGATACCCTTCTAGAAGCACTTCTACTACTTGTTTCAGTTATTGCGGTAGCACAGTTTTCAGCTCTTAGCAGTGATGAAAACATCCACCCGAACCAAAACAAAATGGTAGTTCCTCGCAGCTCACTTTCATCAAGGATTATAACAGGATCGTTAACACCGGTATATATGCTTATAGCTTTTTTTGGTGTATATGTTACCATTACCGGCATGGATGGTGCAGGTGGCGGCTTTCAGGGCGGCGCTATTCTCGCGGCAATTATAATCAGCGCAAACTTCGCTGAGGGAAAGATGCTTATACCAATGCGTCTAGCTACCCTACTTGAAAAGGGCATTTATGCTTTGATAATTGCAGTTGGATCTTTGTTTATCCTATCTTCTGCAAATTTTAGTTTCACTGAACATCGAATATTTCTATTTATTATTAATGTTCTCATTGGTATGAAAGTCTGTTTTGGTCTATCGCTAATTTATCTGCATTTTATCTCAGCATCGGAGGATAAACATGAGTTTTAATATAGTTGAAATAACAGGTATCGTTCTTTTTTTAATCGGATTCTACGGCATTATCGCAAGACGAAATATAATCAAAACCGTCCTCTCTATTGGTATATGCGAAATAGGGGTTATCACCTTTTTTCTAGGTATTCGAAATAACGCTTCACTAAATCCACCAATAGGTACAGATTTATCACAGGCAACTACTGCAGATCCCGTTCCTCAAGCTCTTATGATAACTGCAATTGTTATTGGAATAGCTGTAACTGCAGTTGCTCTTATTATGTTTTCTGCTTTGTACCACCGCTATGGCACCACAAACTGGAAAACTGCACACGAAATTCGCAAAAAGGAGCAACAGAGCTAATGGAACTATATCTGCTTATCCTACTGCCTATCCTCACTTCACTTTTTCTATACTTAATACCCTCAAAAATCACGAATATCCTCTCTGCCTTCGTCTACCTTGCTATACTTATCTTTTCAATTTCGATTTTCTATCGGACACGTTTTATGGGAATTACAATAACTACAAGTGTTCACGATGATTTTCTTGGAATAACTCTCTATTGTGATCATATCGCCGCAGTCTTCTTAGTGCTTGTATCTTTTTTATTCCTTTGTATGTTCTTATACGCATCGGTACACGACAAGGCAAACAAGCTCTTCTCATTCTTGTTTACTGTTCTTGAGGGTCTTGTTATGCTTATCTTCCTCTCAGATGACCTGTTTAATATTTTTGTTGCAATAGAGGTATCAGCTATCGTATGCGCTATACTTATTATGTTTAAGCGTGAGAGCCGCTCTATTTACGACGGTCTTGTTTATCTGCTTATAAATATTATCGGCATGATATTTCTACTGCTCGGTATCGGTGGTATCTACCGGCAGCTAGGTGTACTTGACCTATCGGCAATATCCGCTGTTGTTTCTACCAGACCCCCATCTGAACTAATACTATCGTTTGCACTGATAATAACAGGTGTTTTACTAAAATGTGCTATCTTCCCTCTCCATTTCTGGCTCCCAACAGCACACGGAACTCCGGGCGCGCCAACTGTAGTTTCGGCGATTTTATCAGGGGTTTATGTTAAAAGCGGTATCTACTTGTTTATGCGAATTGAAGGAATTTTTGGCGAAATTTTCCCACTAACCGACCTTTTCTTCTGGCTCGGAGTTATAACATCTATCGTTGGAATTATTATGGCTGTTTGCCAAAGCGATATAAAGCTAATACTTGCGTACCATACCATTTCACAGATAGGACTTATAATTGCAGGACTATCTACAGAGAATGAATATGTGCAGTCGGGCGCTGTTCTCCATATTATTAACCACGCTATTTTTAAGTCGCTTTTGTTTTTAGCAGCTGGGATGATAATAAAGAAATACAACACCCGAAATATCTATAAAATAAAAGGGGTTATGCGAAGTATTCCACTAGCTGGCATTGCTGTTATCTGCGGAATACTCGGTATAACCGGCGCTCCGTTTTTTAATGGAAGTATCTCAAAATATTTTATCGGCCAGACAAGTGATCTTCTCTCAACCATACTTTTCACGATAATAAACTTCGGCACAATACTCTCTTTTGTAAAGTTCAAGTCGATGCTTACTGGCAAAAAACAAGACCTTCCATTTGTCTACGACTTATCTTCAACCGCTGTAATCCTCACCCTATCAGCGCTCTGCCTCATAACAGGGATATTTGCAGAACCTTTCTTGTTTCTCGTCCTCGGCGTGCCGCTAAACATAGGCATTTCGGGATATATAAGCAAAACAGCCGCTTGGGCTGCCTGTTTTTTAATTGCCTTAATCTTTTACGATAAACTGCTCAAAAAGAATAAAGCTCTGCGAGCCGGGATAGACTTTACAGTTGATTTAACTACAATGGCGTTTTGTATCGGTTTTGGATTTATGGTAATTTTGGGATATCTTTTTATCGTCGTTGGATTTTAACATTTTTTATTCTGATTTTCGTTTACAATTTAAATATTACGTGGTAGAATTTCTTATATAATATTTTTGAGGTGATTTATGCAACAAGCACTATACTATCTATCTTATTTCTTTTTTGTCTTTTTTCTGTACAAATTTATCCGTGAGCGCAAGCTATTTCAACTTATGTTCGTTATCTGGTCAGTTACTGTTATACTATCGCATTTTATAAAAAACAATACTGTTTTAATGGCTATCGGTATAGCACAGTTTGTAATTATGATTGTCATCCTAATTTTGCTCTCAAAAGGCAGACGCGATGCACAAAATGCCTATCTAAAAGCCGCAGCAGAATATGAGGAACACGGCACTGTCAATGGTGTTTTAGTAAAGAGTGAGAGCGAAAAAACACAAGATGAACCGCAACAAACAAATCTAGAAACCAATTCTTCAGATAGTGATAATATTGAAGGTGAAAAAGACTGATATGAGAATTGAGCATATCGCTATTTATCTACAAGATTTGGAAAAAGGCAGAGAGTTTTTCGAAAAATATTTCAATGCTAAAAGCAATAGTCTCTACCACAATAGGATAAAGCAGTTTAAATCGTATTTTTTGGTTTTTGAAAACGGCGCAAGACTAGAACTTATGCATCTGCCAGACCTTAAAGGTGAGAGCCTCTACACAAACAAGCTAGGGTATGCGCATATAGCATTTAGTGTTGGCAGTAAAGAAAAGGTTTTATCGCTTACAGAAAGACTGCGTGCCGATGGCTTTTGTATAACAAGTGAGCCTCGCACCACAGGGGATGGATATTTCGAGAGTAGCGTTTCATTTGAAGGCAATATTATTGAAATAACCGTGTGATGAATAAAAAAGACACTATCGATCTTGATAGTGTCTTTTTTATGCTTATTTTTTTATATCAGCGGCGCAATGCCCTCTTTATCATTTTAATTAAAAGATATTCTTACGATTCATTATATAGATATTATGAACAAGCCCTAGCGATAAAAACATAGTTGAGAGTGAAGTTCCTCCTGAGCTTAAAAACGGTAGCGTTACACCTATTACAGGCCCAATTCCAAGACACATTGCAATGTTTATAATCATCTGTGAGGCTATTAAAGTCGATATCCCAATGCAGATATAGCAACCGAGCTTATCTTTGCTCATCCTTGCAATAACAAGTATTCTAATGCAGATAAATAAAATTAGCAGTATCGTTATTATAGCGCCTATAATTCCAAGAGCCTCTGCTATATAGGCAAAAATAAAATCGTTTCGAACCTCACTAATCTGGCGAAGTTCATCTGATAACAGCCCTTTTCCAAATATCTGCCCAGATCCTATTGAAATTTTTCCCTGCGACTGCTGCCACCCTATACCCAGAGGGTCGAGGTCTGGATTAAATACCGTTAAAATTCTGTTTCGATGAAAATCTTCAAAGACAAAAAACCATGCAATAGGCGCCGCTACCGCTGCTGCGGCCGTAGCGCCCAGAATGTATTTTGTTGAAAGACCTGCGACAAACAGCATAGCTACACCCATTATCCCAAAGATAAGTGCTGTTCCATCATCACCTTGGAAATGAATTAGAACAACAGGCGCCGCTATATGCGCAAACAAAAACATAAGGTCACGCGGTTTATTAACATCGTTTGTATTGCTTAGATGGAGAGAAAAACTCATGGCAAACGAGAGCTTTGCAAGCTCTGTTGGCTGAAACATAAATCCACCGGGTAGCAAAAACCACGCTCTATCATCAGTTCCTGGACGTTGATACCCTATAACAAACGTTAGTAGAACAAGTGCCCAACAGATTATAACATGTAGATACCATGCATTTGCCAAAAGATAATAGTTTACTCTTGAGAGAAAAACACATGCTATAATTCCAAGTACAAGCGCTATTATCTGGGTGCGATAGTAGTTTGCACCGAAGTTCATCCCCATAGTTATTAGAATAACTATTCCAAAAAGACTTGTGCCTATTGTTAAAAACCAAAGCAGTTTATCGGTCTTCTTTATATATTAATCGTGTCAAAAATCCACCTCTTTATATGAGTATTTCACAAAGTATAACTATTATATATTTTTTCGCAAAAAAGTACAACCCACTATTATTTTATGGTATAATTAACAAATGATTAATTTGTGTCAAATGAGGAGGATCTTATGAAAACAGATATAGAAATCGCTAAAGAATGCACGATGAAACCGATTATGGATATCGCTTCTGATATCGGGATAAAACCCGAAGAATGTGAGCCATATGGTCATTATAAAGCTAAAATTTCAGAGAAAGCTATAAAAAGACTATCAACTAAAGCTGATGGCAAGCTTATTCTTGTTACAGCTATAAACCCAACTCCTGCAGGTGAGGGTAAAACAACTACAACCGTAGGTCTTGGACAAGCAATGAAGCAGATTGGTGAAAATGCTGTCCTTGCTCTTCGCGAACCCTCCCTCGGCCCTGTTTTTGGGATAAAGGGCGGCGCTGCTGGCGGAGGCTACTCTCAAGTTGTTCCAATGGAGGATATTAATCTTCATTTCACCGGCGATATGCATGCAATAACCTCTGCAAACAACCTTCTTTGCGCACTTATAGACAATCATCTACAACAGGGTAACGAACTTTCAATAGATCCAAAAACCATTATATTCAAGAGAGTTTTGGACATGAACGATAGAGCTCTTCGCAACACTATAGTAGGTATGGGTGGCAGACTTGACGGAGTTGTTCGCCAAGATTCATTTACAATAACTGTTGCAAGCGAGATAATGGCCATTCTCTGTTTATCTGATAATCTAATGGAGCTCAGAGAGAGGATTTCTAATATTTTAATTGGGTATAGATATGATAGGAGTCCTGTTTTTGTGCGTGACTTATCAGTTGAGGGCGCTATAACCACCCTTCTCAAAGACGCAATAAACCCAAATCTTGTGCAGACCCTTGAAAATACTCCTGTTATAATTCACGGTGGGCCGTTTGCAAATATCGCCCATGGTTGTAATAGTATTCGTGCTACAAAACTAGCACTTAAACTCGGTGACTACTGCATAACCGAAGCTGGGTTTGGCAGTGATCTTGGAGCTGAGAAGTTTCTTGATATAAAATGTGCTACAAAAGGACTTTCTCCTTCTTGTGTTGTTTTGGTAGCGACAGTGCGCGCCCTTAAATATAATGGCGGCATTAAAAAAGATGACCTGACTGCACCAAATTTAGATGCACTTAAAAAAGGAATTGTAAACCTTGAGAAGCATATTGATAACATGAAGCTTTATGGCGTACCTGTTGTTGTTGCGATAAATCGCTTCCATACCGATAGCGAAGAGGAACTTGCCTTTATAGAAAATTTCTGCAAAGAGAGAGGCAGCTTGGTCTCACTCTGTGAGCATTTCGCTAAAGGCGGTGCTGGAGCTATTGATTTAGCAAAAAAGGTTGTTTTAGCTTGTGATAGCAAGTCGCAGTTTGCCCCACTATACACATCAGATATGAGTCTCTATCAAAAGATAGAGAAGATTGCAAAAGATATATATGGCGCCGATGGTGTTTCATATTCTGCCGCTGCAAAGAGAGTTTTAGATAGTGCCGATTCTGTTGGTGCAAAGGAGTTTCCTGTCTGCATTGCAAAAACACAGTATTCCCTCTCCGATAATCCTGCCCTACTTGGCAGACCAAGCGGTTTTACTATAAACGTTAAAGAAGTGAAACTCTGCACAGGAGCAGGCTTTGCAGTTGTGCTAACTGGCGATATAATGACGATGCCTGGTCTTCCGAAAAAACCCGCGGCTCTTTCAATAGATATCGACAACGATGGCAATATATCGGGGCTTTTCTAATGCTATATTATTTAAACAGTTTAGAAGATACAGCGCTATTTGCTTCCTCTTTTTCAAAGCTTATCCATTATGGTGACTTTTTTGCCTTTAAGGGGGACCTTGGAAGCGGAAAGACAACTTTTGTTTCGGCAGTATTAAATGCTTTGGGTTATATTGGCGAGGTTACAAGTCCTACATTTAATATTGTCCATGAATATGATAGTATACCTCCCGTATATCATTTTGACTTATATAGAATTGAAGATGAAGAAGAGCTTTATTTTATAGGCTTTGACGATTATCTATCAGATGATGCGGTAATATTCTGCGAATGGAGCGAGAGGCTTTGTGAGTATCTGCCAAATGGCGCTATTACTATCGATATTAAAAAAACTGGCGAAAGTAGCCGTACTATTGAAATAATTGGGGATGAAAGATTTGAAGATATTGAGTTTTGACAGCTCAGGAATTGTTTGCACTGCCGCTGTATTAGATGATGATAACATCTTAGCGCAAAAAAGCATCAATAAAGAGCGTACCCATTCAGAAACACTATTGCCTATGATTGATGAGGTGCTATCTATCTCTGAAATAAAAGTTTGTGAGATAGAAAAAATTGCCGTTTGTGCAGGGCCTGGTTCATTCACAGGGATACGCATAGCAGTTGCAACAGCTAAAGGGCTAGCGGCACCTTTTGACATACCATGTGTTGCAGTGTCAACTATCGAGGCTATAGCTTATAGTGCTCTGCTACCCTGCGAAAACTGCATAATCTGCCCTGTTTTAGATGCACGTAGAACAAACTTTTACAATGCAATCTTTAAAAAAAGCGGAGATACTATAACAAGACTCTGCCCTGACAGGCTAATTTCTGCAAAAAAACTCGACGAGGAACTTAAAATTTTTGAAAAAGAAGTTTTTTTGGTTGGAGAGGGCGCAGATTTATGCTATAATATTTTAGAAAATAAAAACAATATAACACTCCCAAAAGAAGAGTTGCGAGATATCACGGCAGTAGGCGTTGCAAAAGCTTCAAAAGATGCAAAAGTGGTGAGTTCTGCCGATATCCTGCCTTACTATATAAGGCCGACACAGGCTGAGCGGGAGTATATGAAAAAACAAAAAATGGAGGAATAAAAATGGTTATTGCAATAGGAAGTGACCACGGAGCATTTGATTTAAAGGCTGAGGTTGTAGCTCATCTTAAGGGTCGTGGAATTGATGTTATTGATGTTGGTACACACACAAACGAGAGTTGTGACTACCCAGATATAGCAAAGGCTGGCTGTGAAAAGGTAATTTCGGGCGAAGCTAAGAGAGTTATTCTACTCTGCGGAACAGGAATTGGTATTTCTATGGCGGCAAACAAGATAAAAGGAATAAGAGCTGCTTGTTGTAGCGATTATTTCAGCGCTAAATATACAAGACTTCACAACGATGCTAATGCTCTTTGCATGGGCGGTCGAGTTGTTGGAGCAGGGCTTGCAATCGAGCTTGTAGATATTTTTATAGATACCGAGTTCGAAGGCGGCAGACATCAAAACAGAATTGATAAAGTTTCAGCTTTGGAGGCATAATATGAACAAGAATGTATTTATAATGGATCATCCGCTAATAAAACACAAGGTATCTCTTCTCCGCTCAAAAACAACCGGCTCTAAAGAGTTCCGCGAGCTAATTTCAGAGATTGCAATGCTTATGTGCTATGAGTCAACTAGAGATCTACCACTAAAAGAGGTAGAGGTAGAAACTCCAATCTGCCGTTGTAAAACACATGTTCTATCAGGCAGAAAGCTTGCATTTGTGCCGATACTCAGAGCGGGACTTGGCATGGTTGACGGCGTTCTTCGTCTAGTACCTGCTGCAAAGGTTGGACATATCGGTCTTTACCGCGACCACGATACACTAGAGCCAGTTGAATACTACTGCAAGCTCCCTGAAGATATAAGCGAGCGCGATGTTATAGTGCTTGATCCAATGCTTGCAACAGGCGGAAGTGCTGTTGACTCTATAACTCAGATTAAAAAGCGCGGTGCTACAAACATTAAATTTATGTGCATCATAGCTGCTCCTGAAGGTATTGAGGCTGTAAGTGCTGCACATCCTGATGTTCCAATTTTCTGTGGAAACTGCGATGAAAAATTAAATGAAATCGGATATATTGTCCCAGGTCTTGGAGATGCAGGCGACAGAATTTTCGGTACGAAATAAGTTTGCAAAAGAGCTGCCATATGGTAGCTCTTTTTATTGTAGAAAAAACTGTACCAAATAATCGGTACAGTTTTTTAAGTTTAAACTATTTTTTAATCTATCTTTTTATCATAAAGTCTTGCGGCATTTAAGACAACAAGGACCGAGCCTACATTATGCACAAGAGCGCCTGTTGTTGGAGTTAAAAGCCCCATTACCGAGAGGATAATCGCTACAAAATTTATTGCCATTGATAACGTTATATTAAATTTTATCGAGAAAATGGTGGCGTTTGAGAGCTTTTTAATATACGAGATTTTCGATATATCATCGCCCATTATAGCTATGTCTGCGGCATCTATCGCTATATCGCTACCCATAGTACCCATAGCAACACCGACTGTCGCTGTTTTTAGTGCCGGTGCATCATTGACACCATCACCAACCATACAAATACCTTCGTTTTTATCGACCATTTCTTTAATAGCCGCAACTTTATCTTCAGGTAAAAGCGATGAATGCACCTTTGTTATCCCAACTTTGCTAGCAATAAAGTTCGCGCTTTTCTCGTTGTCACCCGTTAGCAGCATCGTCTTTTCAATACCAGCTAACTTAAGCGCTGATATAGCATTTTGCGAAGTCTCTTTAATTTCATCCGACAAACCGACTATACCGATTATTCGCTCTTTAGTCGCCGCTATGATAACAGCTTTCCCTTCACCGCGAAGTCTATCGATAACCTCTGATACAGCACTTGTTATCTCAAGTTTTGCCTCATCTACTATCAATTTTTCATTCCCACAGTAATAGATAGTTCCATCTACCTCTGCACAAACCCCCTTGCCGACATTCATTGAAAAATCGTTTATCTCACCTTGCTCTATGCCTTTTTCTTTTGCAAATCGAACAACAGCTTTTCCAATCGGATGCTCAGAGCGACTTTCAACTGTTGCAACCATCGCTAAAAGCTCATCATTATCAAAATCAAATCCATAGGTATCGCTAACTATTAGTTTTCCGTGTGTTATTGTTCCTGTTTTATCAAACGCTACAGCAGATACTGTTCCCATCCGCTCAAGCGCCTCACCTGATTTTATTAAAACACCCTTTTTAGTCGCTTGACCAATAGCCGCCATAATTGAAGTTGGAGTTGCAAGGGCTAGCGCACATGGGCAGAAAACAACAAGTACTGTTACTGCGCGAACAAGTGCATCATCGGGCTGTGCGAAACCATAAGCTAAAACAAAATAGGTAACAATCGCTATCAAAACTGCTATCGGAACAAGTAAAGCTGCCCATTTATCGACGATCTTTTGCATAGGCGCTTTATTGTTTTCAGCATCTTCAACAAGCTTAATCATCTTTTGCAGAGAAGAGTTTTCAAAAGATTTTGTAACAAGAACATCAACAGAGCCGTGTCTGTTAATAGTACCTGTATAAACTTCATCATCCACTACCTTATCAACAGGTAAGCTCTCACCTGTCATTATGCTTTGGTCAACAGTTGTGTTTCCAACTGAATCGATACCGTCTGCTGGGAAGCTCTCACCTGGCAAAACTCTTATTAAGTCACCGGTTTTTATATCTTTTGCATCTACCATCTGCTCGCCGTCAGCAGTTATTATTCGACCCTTTGTTGGAACAAGATTTAATAGCTTTTCAATTCCTTTTTTCGCTTTTTCAACTGTTCTATCTTCAAGCCATGCACCAATTGCCATAATAAACGCAACTTCTCCAGCAGCGAAGATATCCCCTATGTAGACAGCTGCAATCATCGCTATAGTTATAAGAAGCGCTGAACTTACAAACCTCTGCTTTATAACTCTATGCAGAGCAAGATACGCAAGTGGTATACCCGATATTAATATAGACCCCCATGCAAAACTCACCATAAACGCATTCTCACTACCTGTCGACAATGGAATGATATACTCTCCGACAAAGCTAACAGCAAGACATAGTCCCGATACCCAAAGCATCGGTACCGAATTTAAAAACTTATCTATTTTTGCAAACATTAACTACTCCCCTTTATATCGTTTTAGAAAATTGATTGAGTGCCGAGATTAGTTTATCTATCGTCTCGTCTTCATTTCCATCTTTTATTCCATCTAAAATACAATGGTGCATATGCCCTTCGAGTATCGTCTGACCTGTTTTATGAAGAGCTGACTTCACAGCACCTATCTGAATTAGGATATCCTCACAGGATTTATCCTCATCTACCATCTTCATTATTCCGCGAACTTGTCCTTCAATCCTTTTAAGCCGCTTGTTTATAGCTTCAACATCCATACACTGCTTCATTAAAATCCACCTCCATCTATTATACCCTTAGGGGGTATAGGTATATTATATGCAGATATTATAATTTGTCAATAGTTTTTTTGGATTGTAGTAAAAAAATTTTCGTGATATAATAAGATTAATAACTAAAAGGAGGAATAAAATTATGGCAAATGCTGGATATGTTGGAACTCCGCATAATAGTGCGGCTAAAGGTGATATTGCAAAAGGTGTTTTAATGCCTGGTGATCCACTCCGCGCAAAGTTTATAGCAGAAAACTTTCTAACAGACGCTAAATGCGTAAATGAAGTACGAGGAATGCTAGCTTATACAGGAACCTATAAAGGCGAGACTATCTCGGTTATGGGCAGTGGTATGGGTATGCCTTCAATTTCTATCTATGCGCATGAACTCTTTGATTATTACGATGTTGATAAGATTATAAGAATAGGTACTTGCGGATGTTTTGATATGGACATTGAGGTTGGAAGTGTTTTTCTTGCACAAGCTGCAAGCACTAACAGCAATATAAATCATAGAATTTTCAATGCAGACTATGCCGCTATCTCTGATTTCGAGATGCTCTACACTGCATATAATGTTACAAAAGAAAAAGGTATTAACGTTAAAGTTGGTAACGCATTATCTTCTGATACATTCTATGGGGACAACCCTGAAGAGTGGAAAACTTGGGCTAGATACGGTGTTATGAATGTTGAGATGGAAGCAAATGCACTATTCACCCTTGCTGCAAAATTCAAGAAACGTGCGCTTGCAATGTTCACAATAAGCGATCATATCTTAACTGGCAAAGATTTAACTCCACTTGAGCGCCAAACTGCACTTAACGATATGTTTACAATAGCGCTTGAGACTATTATCCGCACATAATTACTCTAGTTTGATTAAAATTTTAAGTGATTTATTAAAAGAGGTTGAATGAAATTTCAACCTCTTTTTTGTCTTTTGAAAACATTTTGGCTTATGGTGGTATTTTTTGAGTTGCATTTCTTTGGATGTGTACTTTTCAAGGTATCCGCCCCGCCCGCAGCAAACGCACTGCGGTGCGTTTGGTCGAATTTTATTCGACCCTGGCAAACCTTGGGGTTTGCCGCTGCGGGCGCCACCTCTACCTATAACACCCTTTACTAAATGGATAGATAAAGACCTATCCATTTAGTGATTAGATATTCACAACAGCACCTCTCTATGTAAGATTTTTTTAAATAGTCGTTGTTTGTATAACTTGCCTATAGATTGTTTACATACTATAAGACGCAAAAAACCGCCCAT
>CAYJGP010000010.1:0-27405 GCA_964369435.1 uncultured Oscillospiraceae bacterium
GAATTTGGTATGGGTTATCTATTGTATATTCTGTTTCAAGAGGTTGGTCGGCGGTGGTGAGGAATATATTTCCAGCGCTTATTGTACCATTTGTTACAGCAGAGTTATCTTCATCGTTTGCTGTTAAGAGATATTTATGTGCATCAGTACCCTCAAGCACTACGTTTTCCACAACCATATCACCTGTTACCCAAGCTGCATGTAATAACGGAGGATTATTTGGATCAATCCCCGGTTCAACATAAATTTTATTAGAATTTGATTTTAATTTTATTGTATAGTTATCAGTCTTTTCATCGGTTGGGGTATAGTTTTGGAAATAAACATCGTCATCTCCAACTCTGTTTTTTGGGTAAAATTTATCCGAAATAGTTTTGTCAATTGCAACTTCAACTTCCCCATCATCTTCATATGGTAAAAATAATGGCAGACTAAAAGAATCCGAACCACTAATATTAAAAGTATCAACCTCTTTTGGGCTTATATCAAAAGTTAACTTTACAGATAAATCACTGCTCCCAAGACCCTCATACCAAATATATGGCTGATAGTCTGCATCTTCGCCAGTTGGAACGTCGCTCACCTCTAAAGAGTTATATTTAGAATATTCTCCAGTATTTGTAAAATAAGATAAAAACCCTTTACTACTTTCACTACCTGAACCACTATTACTTTGTGAAGAGCTTACAAGTGCAGTATAATCCGTGTCTTCCACAAATCCTAATCCGTTATCAGTTCCAAGTTTTATCGTAATTTCATCACCATACACAACAGGTATGGTATCGCCAGTATAATAGGTTTTCTCTTCACCTAGAATCGTCACCTTAGCAACAGCTATTTCAGGCATAGTATCCCCGCCTGGGATTATAGATAGACCATTACCAGGGGCGGACATTAATATAGTTTCACCTATTCCCTCGTTATTCGCAAGGGGTTTATATCCAAATAATGTTCCTGTATCTGCATCATCTGACACTATTCTAAAGCTTGCAACATATTCATTTGAAGAAGTGTCAACTCCAGCTATCATATCGCTATCTGTATCAGGATCTGCGATTCTTAGGTTATCGCTTAAAGCTGAGGCTAAACTTGATGTCGAATAATTACCATTAACATAAAACTTAATGGTATAAGCAGTCTGCCATTCATCAGTATCTTGTGTTGGAGTTCCACCTCCACCTAAAAGATTTACCATTAAAACAGCGTTGTTACTTCTATCTGTAATTATTTTTGCATCCTCAATGGTATACGGGTTTCTAATATCACCAAGGTTGATTTCTGTAATATAATCTGTTGCATCAAAAGGCTCAGCTCCACTACCTACTTCAGGTATCGTAATAGATTGTAATGCATCAACGTAACTATTGCCATCATAAGGCATAAGTTGCAGTCGATTCGCATCTAAATAAATATACGAGCGCAACGAAGTTATGCCGTTTGCACTCTCCGGAATCTTAACCTGATATTGCACCGTTAAAATATCGGTAGACTCATTATAATAACTCGCGTCTGAGGTATCAACAAATAGACGCACCCCTGCCTCATCACCTGAGACAGCCGCTTCTACTGTTGTGCTAAGCGATAATCCTGATGGCACTAGCCCAACAAGAACCGCAAACGCTAAAACTGCTGCAAAAACTCTCTTTACTGCTTTCATATTTTCCTCCAAACATTTTTTGCTATACCACTCATTTTATTGATTGACTTTGAATTTCCATAGATAGAAAAACTTACGCACTGATTTAAATTACATATACAATAAATATATCAAAAACCGCCCCTTTTGTCAACGAAAAAGAACGGTTTTATTTATAAATATTCAATTAAATTTAGTTTATCGTAATAATTACTGCATTTAAGGTTTGGTCTGCATATTTATTGTAGTTACTACCACTTCTTATAATATCGAGATCGCTAAAATTTATATACCCATCCCCATTTACATCTATCGGATTATCAACACCAGTTGCAACAACGGTATTATAGTTTTTCCCACTTCGAACAATATCCAAATCGCTAAAGTTTATAAACCCATCACCGTTTGCATCTCCGTCTTTTAAGGCAAAGCTTTCATATCCGCTGCCGATAGCTGTGTAATCGACATTTGCATCTAAAACAGTAACCCCCTGAATTAAAAGAGGTAGCGCACTTGTTTTTGTAACTAAAATATCATAGCTGCCATTTGCAACGTTTGTAAATGTGAATTTTCTCTCACCGTTTGTGAGTGTTTGCGTTGCAACCACATTATTTGTACCAGCACCGAGCAACGAAACTTCTATATCACGACTATTATCACCTGTTGAAATTCTTCCAACAATATTATAACCAGCATCAGCAGAAACACTCACAGGAGTTGTAACCACCTCTATATCATCTAGGCTGTATTGTGATACTGCGCTCATCCCAGCTACAAGGTCCTGCACCGTTTCACTAACCGACAGGGTATATACACCTTCACTGCCAGCAGGTACTGTTGCTACAATACTCATAATCTCTATCTCATCGTATTGCACACGAGGAACTAGCGCATCGTTTATATTTGGAGGAATTGTTCCTGTAGCAAAAATTCCTGCGGTTTCTGGATTATATTCGAAAGCTAGATATATACCATCGCCACTTACATCATCATAAATATTTTCTTTGTTTATAAAATATCCACTCTCTGCATCTTCATTCGTTGCAAGGGTGAGTCCGTCTGATGGTAGAAGTTTAAATTGGAAGAAACCGAGATATTCCCCTTCTGGCGGTTTTATCGAAATTGTATATTTAATCTTCACATCAAGAGTTGCGCTTACAGGATATTCGGTAAATTCCGGTGTTATTGTTATCACAACTTTATCAGGGTTTTGGTTCGCAAAAACTGTGAACACCGCCCCTGCTGCAACTATAAAAATAAATGTTGTTGCAAGTATTACCCGCAAACTTTTACTAAAGTTTTTCATAACGTCACCTTCTCGCCTTTTTTCGACTTTTTTCGATAATATAATAACAGATAACCACTGCTGTTGCAATAGTTATCTGTATAATAATTCTTTTCTAATCTCGTGTTACATTCTCTATCCAGTTGCCTCGACGAATCTTTATAACTGAGGCAATTCCCATAAATGCTATTGCACTTCGAGCTATAGCAACTATCGCAACAGGTGACCAGTTGAAGACGAATGCCGCAAGAGCTGCGAGTGGAACACCATAACACCAGTTCGGAATAAATACCGCCCAGAATGTAAATTTAGCAGCACCGCCACCTCTTAAAATACCTACTATAGTTATAAACTCAAGCGAGTAGAATATAGCATCAAAAGCATAGACTATCATTAGCTGACTTACCATTATCTTTGTGGTTTCCTCTATATTATAAAGGTCTGGAACAAAGAAGCTTGCTGCGAAATTAAATATAAACGCAACCACACCCAAAGAGAGTGTAAGCCCTATGAAAAACTTTGAAAGTTTTTGCACATAATCTTTTTCTCCCCTACCTGTATGCCTACCTATTATTACCGTTGCCGCATTTGAAACACCAGAAAACAGCGTACTAGCAATTTGGCATACAATTAGCGCAATACCGTTTGCCGCCGTTGCAAAAGTTGAAACGTTTCCAAGGATTGACGCTTGTACCGTCACTGAAAATCCCATCGATATATCACAGCCAACTAGCGGTAGTGTGTATTTAAACCAATCTTTGAAAAGCTGCTTGTCAAATAATTTTAAATCAGGCAATCTAAACTTCGCCACACGCTCATATTTATGCATGTGTAGAAGCACAAAAACAAACTCAACTATTCGAGCGATAAGCGTTCCAAGAGCAGCTCCTGCTACTCCCATCTCAGGGAAACCGAATTTACCAAAGATTAAAATGTAGTTGAGCGCCATGTTTACAGTATACGAAATACCATTTACAGTAAGAATTATATGCGCTTGTCCAAGTGCTCTACAGTAGCTTAAATAGCAAAAGCTAATCGCATATAGCGGATATGAGAGCGCTATTATCGATAGATAACTAGCTCCGTTTAAAATAACTCCTGCATCGTTTGTGAATATATCCATATAGTTTTCTGGAAACAAAACCACCGATAAACTATATAAAACAGATATAACAGCTATCGTTTTCCAAGCCATTGCCATTATAGTTTTTATTGGTTTAATTTGATTTTTACCATAGTACTGAGCTATAAGCACCGCAGCTCCTGCCGCTATTCCGTTCGATATCATCGAAAACATCCAAAACATCTGGTTTCCAAGATTCGCACTTGTCATCTCGGTCTCTCCAAGTTGTCCAAGCATTATTCCATCAATCGCTTGAACTCCATAAGATAGTAGCATCTGGAGCGAGATAGGTATTGCTATTGAAAGTATTGTTTTATGTAGCGCCTTATCTTTTAACATCATATCCCCCATAAAAAGTCACATTGTTACTATTTTGCCACAACTTAGCCACAATTACAACTGTTTTTTACCTCTGCAGTGGGGATATTTAGAAGTACTTGCTTATTTCCGCTTCGCTTTAGGCGGTATCATCTGTTTCGACTGTCATATCTTTGCTCGACTCCTCTGCTATATAGCGAGAGATGCTCTTTGTTTGCTCTTTTCTAGATACACCAAATAGTATTAGTGAAGCTCCAATGACTGTAAAAACAGTTATCGCCTCTCCAAGAAGGAAGAAAGAGCTTATCGTTGTGATAATAGGGCTTAGATATAAAAATTTGTTTACCGTTTCGGTGCCGAGTTTTTTGGTGAGCATCGTCCAGATAAAGTAGCAAAATGAAGATGAAACTGCACCGAGCAGAGTAATATTTACAAAAACCGATGGTTTTGCAAGAAGCGATATATCCATAGTCAGTATTCCATCGAAAATCGTAAACGGTATAATGCTTACGACCGAGTAGAAGAATATCTTTCGGGTGCAATAAAGCGCACCATGCGACAGCCTTATTTTCCCAAGAACTATACAGTAAAAACTCCAGCATAGAACAGATAGAAAGGCGAGTATATCACCAATAGGATTAAACGACAGCTCCTCTCCGCCTGCAAAAACAATACAAACTATTCCAGCAAGGCATAGAGCAATGCTTATAATCTTTGTTTTTGTGAGCTTTGCGTGGCGCGAGATAAAACTATACGCTATTGTTGTCACGACAGGTGATATTGAAATTATAAACGCAACGTTTGTAGCTTTTGTATGGAGCAGCGCGTTATTTTCAAAGAGAAAATAAAGAGCACTTCCAAAAAAAGCTGCTAGGAAATGATACATCTCATCTCTAAAAGAAACCATCTTGTGAAACTTTGGGTATGCAATAAGCAGCACTAAATAGGCAATAATAAGACGAAAGAGCATAATATACGTAGGCTTTAGGTGCACAAGCACCACTTTCGTCATGAGAGTTGTGTTACCCCAGATAATTACCACAAGAAGCGCTAACAGTTTATATGCCATATCTTTTTTCATTTTCGTCACCCTCAAAATACAACATTTTTCAACATCATTTTACAATTATTTTTTTGCTTTGTAAATACCATTTTTTATGCTATAATAATTTATTATTTGAAAGTTTTCGGAGGCTTTATGGAAATATTATCAAAAGAACATTATTCTCAGTTTGAGGAGTTTAATAAAACCCATAAAAACGGCAACTTTATGCAGTCTCTCTCTTGGGCAAACCTTAAGAGTAACTGGATTCATGAAATTGTAGTTTCAAGGGATGCAAACGGAAATATAAAAGGTGGCGCCTCCATTTTAATGCAGAGTTTACCTGTTCTTGGCAGCAAATTCATCTACTGTCCAAGAGGTCCAGTTTACGACTACGACGACAAAGAAACTCTAGCCGACCTGCTACTCGGTATAAAAGCGCTTAGCAAGAAATATGGCGGTTTTCTCTTCAAGATGGATCCAGGTGTTTTTGAAAACGATGCCGATTCTCTTAAAGTTATAACCGACCTTGGATTTAAATACGAAGCTGGCAGAGCAGATTTCGAGACGATGCAGACGAGATATAATTATGGACTGACGAGTATCGAGGGCAAGAGCGAAGATGAAGTTTTAATGAGCTTCTCGCAAAAGACAAGGTATAATATACGAGTTGCTATGAAACACGGAGTTCAGTGTCGCATCTGTGGCAAAGAGTCGATGGATGATTTTATGCGCCTTATGCGGATAACTGCAAAAAGGGATAATTTTGTCTGCCGTGCCGCTTCCTATTATGAGAAGATGCTTGATGTTTATGGCGAGAATATTCGAATGTATATCTGCTACCACAACGATATAGCAGTTTCAGCGGCGCTCTGTATAAGATATGGCGGTAAGTGCTGGTATGTGTTTGGGGCATCTGACAATGCACACCGAAACGTCATGCCAAACTATCTTATGCAGTGGGAGATGATTAAGTGGGCAATCGAGGGCGGTTGCTATCTATATGATTTCCTCGGAATACCAGTTAATGCAGATCCCGAGAGTCCGATGATCGGTGTTTACCGTTTTAAAAAAGGCTTTAACGGTGAAATTTTAGCTCTAGCTGGTGAGTTTGATTATGTTTTAAACCCCGCTGTAAACTTTGCTTTCAACTCGATGAAGAAGCTAAAAAGAGGCTATCATCAGGTAGGTATTAATTTCAGCAGATTTAAAAATAAGATGCGAAAAAAATAGGAGTTTGATTTTTTGGAAATTTTACAAAAAGATAGATACGAAGAATACGAACAGTTTGCAAAAGCCTTTACTGGCGCTTCGTTTATGCAGTCCTCCGCTTGGGGTGCGGTTAAAAACAACTGGGGACTTGAAATTGTTGTTTCAAGAGATGATAGCGGTAAAATAGTCGGCGGTATGCTGATACTTCTCTATAAGGTACCAGTACTTGGTGCTTCACTGCTATATTCACCGAGAGGACCGCTTTGCGATTTTAACAACCTCGATATTTTAACCGATCTTTTATATGGTGCCAGGGAGGTTGCGAAAAAACACAAAGGCTATGCTTTAAAAATTGATCCATTTATTTTAGAGGGTGAGCGCGATAAGATAGAAACACTTCGCAAGCTAGGATTTTCCCACCGTGAGAACGCTTCATTTCACCAGACAGCTCAAACAAGGCACAACTACCAGCTGACGAATATTGGAGAGCTTGATAGAGAAGGACTTTTAAAGCATGTTGGTGTTGATACGAGATATAAAATGCGACTGCCAAAGAAAAAAGGCGTTAGTTGCGAATATTTCGACAGCTCACATATAGACGACTTTTATCCGTTATATAAAGAAACCGCAGGACGACAATCGTTCACCCAGAGGACAAAAGAGTATCTTGTCCGACTGCTCGATAGCTTTGGGGAGAGTGCAAGGCTTTATATCTGCTCATTTGAGGGCGAGCCGCTCTGTGGTGGCATCGCTATAAACTATGCGGGTGTTGTCTCTCATGTCTATGGTGGTAGCAGCTCGAAGATGCGAAATTTACGAGCTACCTACCTTTTACAGTGGGAACTTATGAACTGGGCGGTGGATACCGGCGCTATTCTATATGATATGCAGGGCGTTTGTATCGATAAAAATGAGAGCGAGGCGCTTTTCGGTGTCTATGAGTTTAAAAAGAGCTTTAACGGCGAAGTTGTAACCTACGCTGGCGAATTCGATTTTATATATAACAAGCTTGTAAACAAGGCGGTAAACACCGCCGCTAAGATAAAAAGCAAATTAAGGAGATAAATATGCAGAAAAAATACTATATCACAACCCCTATATATTACCCTTCGGATAAACTCCATATAGGGCATACCTACTGCACTGTTGCCGCTGA
Organism: uncultured Oscillospiraceae bacterium; assembly: GCA_964369435.1. GTDB lineage: Bacteria > Bacillota > Clostridia > Oscillospirales > Ruminococcaceae > CAYJGN01. The sequence goes on from CAYJGP010000010.1 coordinate 7,773, forward strand.
TGTTATGGCGAGGTATAAGAGACTACAAGGGTTTGACGTTATGTTTCTAACCGGAACAGATGAGCATGGGCAGAAAATAGAAGAGCGCGCAAATGCTAAAGGGGTTACTCCAAAAGCTTTTGTCGATGAGATAGTCGACTCGATAAAAGAGCTCTGGCGGGTTATGAATATATCAAACGATAGATTTATCAGAACAACTGATACCTACCACAAAGAGAGTGTTGCTAAAATCTTTAAAGCTCTCTATGATAGGGGCGAGATCTATAAGAGCAAATACGAGGGAATGTACTGCACGCCATGCGAGTCTTTTTGGACCGAGAGCCAGCTTACCGATGGCAAGTGCCCAGATTGCGGCCGCGATGTAAAAGCTTCGAGCGAAGAAGCTTATTTCTTCAAGCTCGGGGATTATGCCGATAAAATTTTAAACCTATATAAAACTAATCCCGAATTTCTGCAGCCTGAGAGCCGCAAAAACGAGATGATTAAAAACTTTATAGAACCAGGGCTACTCGACCTCTGTGTTTCAAGAACAACATTTAAGTGGGGTATCCCTGTCGAGTTTGATCCAGGGCATGTTGTCTATGTTTGGATTGATGCACTATCAAACTACATAACTGCGCTCGGCTATCAAAACAGCGAATACAACGACTATGACAAATACTGGCCTTGTGATGTTCATTTTGTCGGAAAAGAGATTGTTCGTTTCCACTCTGTTATCTGGCCTGCAATGCTAATGGCGCTTGATTTACCACTTCCAAAACAGATTTATGGTCACGGCTGGCTTCTCCTCGATGGCGGCAAAATGAGCAAATCTAAGGGAAATGTTGTCGATCCAGCAGAGCTATCCTCGCGATATGGTGTTGATGCACTTCGCTATTTTCTACTGCGCGAGTTTCCATTTGGTGTTGATGGTAGTTTCTCAAACGAGCTTTTGATAACAAGGATAAACTCAGACCTTGCAAATGATTTGGGAAATCTCCTATCAAGAACAGTTACGATGATTGAAAAATATTTCGATGGAACACTTCCAACCACACGAGAGAGTGAGCCACTTGATGACGAGCTTATCTCGATGATGAGCTCGCTATACACAAAATACTGCAATAGCATGGAGTCTTTTGCATTCCAAGACGCGCTAAAAGAGGTTTTTGTAGTTATCGGTCGTGCAAACAAATATATAGATGAAACCGCACCTTGGGTACTTGGAAAAGATGAGAGCAAAAAAGCACGCCTTGCAACTGTACTCTATAATCTTCTAGAGGTGCTTCGCCTCTCAGCAATTCTGCTAAACCCATTTATGCCAGAGAGCTGTGCTAAAATCGCCGCCTCAATAGGCATTTCCGCTGATGATTTAGCTATTGCAAACGCAGAAAGCTACGGACTATTAAAAGCTGATGCAACAGTAACTAAGAGCGAGGTTTTATTCCCTCGAATTGATATTAAAAAAGAGCTTTTAGAGCTTGAGAGCTTAAAAGAGAAGAAAGAGGTGGTTGAACAAGTGGTTGAGAGTGAGAAAAGCAAAGAGATAACTATAGATGATTTTGCAGCAGTTAAACTTATTGCTGCGAAAATACTAGCTTGCGAGCCAGTGCCAAAGAGCGATAAACTGCTAAAACTAACAGTTGATGACGGCACAGTTTCGGACAGAACAGTTGTTAGCGGAATAGCAGAGTGGTATTCACCTGATGATTTAGTGGGTAAAACCGTTGTTTTAGTATCTAATCTAAAACCTGCAAAACTTCGTGGAGTTGTTTCAAACGGCATGATTTTAGCGGCAGACGTTCCTCCAGGTGACACTGCAAGAGTAATTTTCCTCGATGATGATATAGCTCCAGGATCGGTAGTTCGCTAATGGGTATCTTCGATAGCCATGCCCATTATCAGTCAGATGCTTTCAAAGACGACTTGGATGAGCTTTTATCCTCGATGGGTGAAAATGGCGTTTCTGATATTTTAGATGTTATCTGCACCGTTTGTGCAAAAGATGAAGATTTTTCCCTCTATAAAAAATATCCGTTTATAAAAACAGCAATAGCTGTTCATCCGCACGATGCTGCAAACGTTTTTGATGGATATCTCCTAGAGCTCGAAGAGGTTATCTTGCGCGAGGGCTGCGTTGCATTAGGTGAAATAGGTCTTGATTACCATTACAACTTTGCACCGAAAGAAGTTGCGAAAAAAGTATTCAGAGAGCAGATGAGCCTTGCGAAAAAGCTAAACCTCCCTGTTATTATCCATTCAAGAGAGGCTACAAAAGACACCCTTGAGATTTTAGCAGAGTACCCAGATGTTACCGGTGTCGTCCATTGTTTTTCAGGCTCTGCCGAGACGGCAGTAAAGCTAATTTCGATGAGTTACTATATAAGCTTTACCGGCGTTATAACATTTAAAAATGCAGAAAAAGCGAAAAAAGCTTGTGCTGTTATACCGCTTGATAAGCTGCTTATTGAGACCGATTGTCCATATATGGCACCAGAGCCAAAAAGGGGCAAAAGATGTGATAGCAGACTTCTAATCCACACTGCAAAGGTGATAGCCGATATATTAAATGTCTCGACAACAGATGTTATCAAGAGGACAAACGAAAATGCAAAGAGACTTTTTCAAGTTTGACAAAACGTTTAATCTTTGGTAGACTAAATATAATTTGTAGTACAAAATAATAGGTGAAAAATGAACGAAAAAGAAAAACTGAATTTTTTCCTTGTCAAAGCTTTCAATGGCATTTTAAAGATGGAAGAAAAAGTTTTAGAGCAGCTATGCAACAAGGAAATTTCGATTAAAGAATTCCATATAATTGAAGCTATTGATATGGCGAATAAAAATGGAGACAGTTCGATGGGGCCTATCGCCGATGCATTATATATCTCAGACGGTACACTCTCTATCGCTGTAAATACCCTTGTGAAAAAAGGATATATAGAAAAATGCAAAGGTGCTGACAAGCGGGTGGTTTTTCTATCCCTCACCGAAAAGGGCGCTTTGGCAAACAGCTCACACAAGCAGTATCATAGTGATATGATGGACCATCTTCTCACAATACTCAGCGAAGAGGAAGTTGAAATTTTATCCTCTTCTATCTATAAAGTTCTCGATTTTATCGAAAATGGCTACAATAAATAATTTTGGAGGAAAAAATGGCAGTTAGAATCATTACAGACAGTACAAGCGATATCGACAGAGAATGGGCGGCAAAACTTGGGATAACAGTTGTTCCGCTGACAATTCGAATAGGTGACGAAGAATTTGTTGATGGCGTTACTATATCAACTGAAGAGTTTTACAGAAAGATGGAAGCATCTCCAACTCTTCCAACCACAAGCCAAGTTACTGTATCTGTTTTTGAAGATCTTTTCAAATCTATTAAAGAGAGCGGCGATGAAGCAGTTTTGATAACTATAGCTTCTGAGTTGAGTGGTACATACCAATCTGCTGTTATTGCTCATGAACTTGTTTCTTATGAAAATATCCATATAGTCGACAGTAAAACTGTCACAATGGGCCTTACAAATCTTGTGCTTGAAGCTATTAAACTTAAAGATAGCGGAAAATCTGCGGCTGAGATTGCAGATGAAATAAGAGCTTTGCGTGAAAAAGTTTATCTACTAGCTGTAGTTGATAACCTTGAAAATCTTGTCAAGGGCGGTAGAATGAATGCTATTGTTGGAAAAATCGGCGGTATGCTTAAACTAAAACCTATCCTTCGCGTAGACGGTCCTAAAATTTTAGCTATACACAAAACCCGCGGTCTCGATGCAGCTTTCACATGGCTTGTTAAAACATTTATTGCGGCAGATCTTGATTTCTCGAAATCATTTATCATAGGTGATGTTGATGCTACCGACTCGAGAGAAATATTCCAAAAAATGATCTTTGAAGCAATGCCTGAAATCAAAGAGTATTACAATACAAAACTCGGCTCAACAGTTTCAACCCATTCAGGACTTGGTTGTGTTGGAATGGCAGGTTTCATAAAATAAATCGGTGAAAATTCTCATTTTGAGCATTTGTTCAGCTGATTTGACAGATTTTGCGATTGCAGATAGATTTTAAAAGCGAATTTAATCTAGATAATAATTTTATAGCGATTTTAGTAAATTAATCTTTACTAAAGTCGCTTTTTCATCTTTTAGTGTGGTATTTCTATCACATTTGCTTTTTTATCTATTTTTTATGGTATTATAATTCAGTAAGTTAATCCAATTGAAAAATCAGCGCTTTATTAGACAAGATTTTCATGCCAAAATGACACTTTGTGAGAATTGCAAAGTGAATACAATTTCACAACAGAACTTAAGAAGTTTTTATATACTAAGCAAAAATACCTAGTGATAGCTATATTATATTCGATGGTGCTATCATGCCAGAAATTTTGGTATATACTAAGCTATCTTTGAAGAGAACGATAACAACGAGCAACTCGTCAAAGATAGCTATACCGGTAAAAATGACTTAGCTCTTCTACCATTCTGCTGATTTTTGTAGCCACTACTGTATAGCTATTAAAAAGAGAGCTAACTATAAGTCTTCATAGATTTAAAACCCCAGTTTATTCAGTTTAATACCACCGTTTATAGAGCTTAAAATACCACCGCTATAAGCGGTGGTATTTTAAAGTTTAAGGGTAGCATAAATAAATTTATGCTACCCTTTTTTATGTCGGTATCTTAAAAATTTATACCGCATATTTTTCTTATCTTTGACAGCGTTTTCGCAACAGTAATCGAGCTGCTACGGGCAATATTATAAAGCTCTTTGCTCTCTTCTCTTGCCGTGATAAATTTATGAAAGTTTCGCACCTCATGCTCCATCTGAGAATGACCTTCATCGGTGCTAAATATAACCTCTTCAGGGCCTCCCTTTTCTTTAAATACGATGCTCTTTATAAGCGAGATTTGTTTTATAAAAATGCTCCCTTTATCCCCGATTATCTCGCAAAGACAACTGCTATCACCGATTTTAGAATAGGTTAGAACAGCCTGTTTGTCGCCATAATCAAATATAGCACTGCCGCATAAGTCGATACCGTTTTGGTGCCAAACACAGCTTGCCTCTATTCCTAAAGGCTCCCCAAAAAGAAGGATAGCAGGATATACACAGTAGATACCTATATCCATAAGGCTGCCTGTATGCATACACGGATTAAATATATTTGGTATCTCACCTTTTAGAAGCAATGGATACTTTGAAGATAGTTGGCAGTAATCAAACTTAACTGTTGATATCCGCCCAACTTTTGATATAGACTCTTTTAAGATATCCATCTGCGGTAGATATAGTGCCATGTATGCTTCGATAAATATCAGATTATTCTTATCTGCAATATTATAAAGCTCTTTTAACTGATCCGCATCTTCAGCTATTGCCTTTTCACAAATCACATGCTTATTGTTTTCTAAAAACAGTCTGCTCTGTTTTAAATGCAAACTATTTGGACTTGCAATATATACTGCGTCGATTATATCGCTTTTTGCAAGTTCGTTTATATCTGAAAAAACACTTTCTATTTCATGCTCTTTTGCAAAGGTTTCACCGCGCTCTTTATCTCTTGAGTAAACAGCTTTAACAGATACTCCTAAAACCCTTCTCGCCGCCGAAATAAACTGTTTTGATATAAGGCTTGTGCCGACAACTGCAACCTTTATTTCAACCATAAAAACTCCTTATTTATCTTGACAATCAACTGCTGTGCATTATATACTTTTTATATATAAAAAGGACTAACCAAGGTTTTGAACGAGAACAGTTTCGATGCTTGTAGCCGCCTCTTCCTCATCTGAACCATCGATAAAAAACTCTACTTCATCTCCACATCTTATACCCAGTGACATGAGTTTAAATATTTTTTTAACGTCGGCTTCTTTTTCGCCTTTTTTAACGATTATACTGCTCTCATAACGGCCAGCTTCTTTAACAAGAAGACCTGCTGGTCTTGCGTGAATTCCAAGAGCGTCTTTTATAGTAAATGTGAATTGTTTCATAATTATAGTTCTCCTTAATATTTGTATTTTAACTTTTTTGAGGTGTTTAAGTATGCGTATTCTACTAGTGTGCGGATGTGGTATTTCTACCACTATTTTAGCGCGAAAGATAAAGTCGGCAGACTCTACTCTTGATATAAAAGTTTCCACTGCTACAGATGCTAAAAACAGCCTATTTGGGGTTGATGTTATCCTTCTTGCTCCCCAGGTAGCTTATACCATGCAAGAGTTAAGCTCTGCAACAGAGACTCCGATAGTTATACTCGATATAAACGACTTTAGAACTATGAATGTTCAAAATATCATCTGTCAAATAAAAAATCGGTAGATGCAAAAGATTAATCTTTGAGAGGAGGGATCGTATGAGCGATAATATCTATATAAAGCGGCATAAGCAACTTATAGATTATCTGTATATTAATACAGACTGGATAAAAGGCGATGAACTCGCGCAAAAACTTCAGGTAAGCAGCCGCACTATTCGAAACGATGTCGGCTATATTAATGCTATTGAAGAAAATCTAATAGAGTCCTCATCTAAGGGGTACAGAATCCTATCAGACGCTGCAACACATTCCTCACTCACTGAAAATTTACGCACTATTCTCGACCCCGCTGAGCGCAGAAGCTATATTTTCAAGCAGATGCTGCTAAATGATAAACCTCTTAACTTACATGATATTGCCGATAAGCTTTTTGTAAGTATTCAAACGGTCTCAAACGATTTTCGCCGACTTCAAAAAAAGATGAATGGCGATGATATCTGCCTTGTTCGCAAAGGCGACACTATTTTTGTAAATCTCGCAGAGCATAAGCGTCGACTGCTTTTAGCTAATATTATGAAAGAGGAGATGGGAGATTTTTTCCACGATCTATCATCTTATCATAATGATACATTAAACCTTAAGTTGTCGGAAATATCAAATCTTCTCCGTGAAATTTTCATAGCTGAAGAGTTTACCATCGACGACTATTCACTAAACTCAGTTACACTGCATCTCGCTATGGCGATTTTTAGAGTTAAAACTGAAAATTTTATTGACGGCTCAGTCTATGACCATAGCTCGCTTGATGGATTAAATGAATTTATCCTATCTCAAAAAATAGCAAATCAAATTTGTGAAAAATATGAGATAGATATCCCAGAAATTGAGATTTCAGGTATCGCTTATCACCTACTTGGAAGGCTAAAGGCAAATCATAGTGAACTTTCATTTGAAGATATCAGCAAATCTTTCGATAGCGATGTAATAACCCTTGGCCAAAAACTACTTGTTGCTGCAGAGGAAGTTTGTGGGTTTAATCTTTATAACGAGAATATGTTTATAGGTTTTATATCGCATCTTCAAGATATGCTAATACGACTACGCAATAACAGAAAAATTCAAAACCCTATGTCTAAAAATTTCAAAAACACTTATCCCGTAATTTATGATATCGCCGTCTTTATTTCAGACATTATAAGCGAATCAACCGGATTTCATGTTAACGAAGAAGAGATAACCTCTTTGGCTATACATATAGGGTCAGCACTTGAACATTCAAGAATGTCTGATATAGATGATGGAAAAGTTCGCGCTCTGCTTGTTTCACCGCAGTATAGCTCTCGTAGTGACAAAATTTGTCACGCTATAAACAACCGTGTTGGGAATGATATAACGTGGATAGGAGTGCACTCTACTGCCAAAAAAGACTATAGCACAATCCCTGTGGATGTTATTATAACCACCGCTAACCTCTCATCAAGTAGTTTTAAAGAGAATCAGCGGGTTGTTTATGTTAATCCCTTCTTAAAACCTGATGACTTTAATAGAATTGAGCAGGCGGTATTGCTTACAAGAAAATCATATCGGCAGAATGAGTTTTTAAAGTCTGCAAACCTTTGGCTTCGTGAAGATCTTTTCTTTATAGATCCTCCATGTAAAAACGAAACCCAGACTATCCAGTTTCTCTGCGATAATATTATAAACTTTGGTTTTGCTCCTGCCAGCTTTAAAAAACAAGTTCTAAAGCGTGAACAAATCAGCAGTACCTCTTATGGTGGCGGATTTTCCATACCGCATTCAGTTGAGATGGATGCAGAGCAAACCGCTGTTTCTGTTATAATATTTAACAAAGAGATTAGCTGGGGTGATGATAAGGTATCATTTGTTGTGCTACCAGCAATCTCCAAAACCGACAATAAACAGTTTTTGCTTTTCCACGAGATGCTAACTGAGCTGCTTTTCAACACCCAAATTCTAAAAAAAGCATCCACAGCGGATACTTTCAAAGATTTAATCGATAAGCTTCGAGAATCTCTCGAATCCACCTAATGATAAAACGGTAAAAGTTTACTTTGCCGTTTTTTTATTTTCTAATTTATTTGTTTTGTTTATTTATTTCCCACCTTTGCGCAAACGCACAAAGGTGGGATTATAAATAACTTAAAATGCTGTATACTGAAATGCGTCAGGCTTTGCTTTCTGTGGGTCGTAGTTATCGAGTATCTCACGATACCTCTCTTTATACCCATTTTTGACCGAAAGCTCTGGAATAACTAGCGCTCCCTCTTCAAAGAAGTGGATAGATCCGCGCCCCATCTCTGCACCGCGCTTTGTATGCTTATCGAGGCCAACATCTAAGATTTCAGGCACTTTGCCCATAGCCGCCTCTTTTATTATGATATTTTTAAGATAGTCGCTTGAGCGGTCTTTTTCACTCTCGCAGAGTATTCTTATAGCGTGGATGAAAAACATCGGCTGATCAACGCTTGCGTATGAAAAGCTTTTTCTCATCTGGTTTAATGCGTTAATCTGGACAGCTGCGTCAAGATTTCCAAAACCTATATCCTCAACAGATATGGATATAAGACGTGTCCAAAGTTTTTCTAATAGTTCGGGGCAGGTAGTGTAAAGCTCATATGCATACTGGCATGCAAGCTCTACCATTCCTCTGCGAACAGCTTTCTGAAATGAAGATGTTACTTCATCGGTCGTAAGGCCATTTTTTGTTTTACTCTCTGACCAAATACTGTATCCCATTATTTCTACCTCGTTTGATAAATTTCTATAAGTTCGGTCACCAAAACTTTAATGGTTTCCGCTGACATAAGCTGATCTTCGGCATGTGCCATAAAAAGAGTTATCTGACTTACACCACTCTCCATCTCGCTTGTCAGTACTTCGTTGTGCGCATGGTGGGCATCGGTATAGCTTGCGTCTCCCGCTTCAATAAGCGATTTACACTCATCCATATATCCCTTTTTTGCCGCTTGAAGTGCACCGATATAGCTTGATTTCGCAGCTCCTGCAAATGCTGTTACCTGAAGTGCAATTTCACCTATCTGTTCAACGCTTAACATAAATCCCACTTAACCGATCAGTGATTTTGCAAATTTTAAAACAGCTTCACCATCGCCCATTGCATAAGAGCGTGGATCTATTCCAGCTACTGGTATACCTGCTTCTGCCTTTAATGTTTCAATAGCATATACAAGCTGTGGTCCTACTAAAACAACATCAAAGTTTGCAGCTTCTTCTTTAACCGATGTTGAAGGTACAGCTTTAACTTCTACCTCTTCACCAAGTTTCGCCGCTGCATCTTTAATCTTGCCAACAAGGATAGAGCTCGACATTCCCGCGTTACAACAAAGTAATATTCTCATAATTTCTCCTTATTATTTAAGTTCCGGCCAGTAGCCTTTATTTGCCTCAATAAAGTCATCGAGCAAGCGTTTTGCTACATTTGCACTCGGAACAGTTTTAGACAGTGTTAGAGCCTGCCAAAGTTTTAGATAGCTTCCTTCAATCCATCCATCAACGACAAGTTTTTCAACAGCAATCTGCTGTTCCATCATTCCTTTGTGGAATGTTCCGATTTCGCCTACGTGAAGTCTTTCAAAACCATCTTTTCCAACAATACAAGGAATTTCAACCATAACATCTGAATCGATATTTGAAATAGCACCCTTATTCTCAACAATTAGAAGCATACGCTCATGTGTATTATAAGCAAGTGCTGTTGCAAGATCTACTATAAATTCAGCATGGATACCGATTTCAAGGGTGGTATTCTCTGAGTTACCAACATCTTCAATCCTCTTGCACTCACCAAATACATTTTTCTCACGTCCGTCGATAACCTGATTTGCACGGGTGTACTCAGGGTCTGTGTGCGCTACCATATCGTCTCCGTAGAGGTAGTATTGGAAGTATGAGTTTGGAGCAGTTGTAGGCTCTATTGCAACAAGGTCACGAACTTTTCTTGCAGTATCTCCCCAGCTTGCATCGGTGTGATTATTTAGGCTATCCTCTTTCATGCAGCTTCCATACTCTTTAAGATGCTCGATAAGACCATCTATCATCTCGTTTCCATCTTTGTCTTTTATTGAAGTGTACCAGCCAAAGTGGTTGAGACCAAAGTATCTGATATCAAAATCTTTGCGGCTTTTAATTCCTAAAATTTTAGCAAACGAATGCTCGCATCCGATAGGCATATCGCAGATATTTATAACCCTTGAATTTGGGCGCAATCTTCTGCAAGCTTCCGCTACTATTGAAGCGGGATTTGAGTAGTTAAGCATCCAGCAGTTAGGAGAGTATTTCTCCATATAGTCTATGTTCTCAAATACTCCGGCAATTGAACGCATACCGTAAGCAATACCACCAGGTCCGCAAGTCTCTTGTCCGACACAACCATGTTTAATAGATATCTTCTCATCCTGCTCACGCATTGGAAGTTTTCCAACTCGTATATGAGCAAGGCAGAAATCAACATCTGTATAAGCCACTTCTGGATCGGTTGTTGCGATATATTCTATACTCGGATCTTTTTCACGAATTAGAATTTCGCAAGCTTTTGCAACTTTATTCTGTCTCTCTTCGTCATTGTCATAAAGCTTAATAGCTCGTAGCGGTAATCTGTCGAGATTGTCAAGTAACATTAGAATTATTTCGGGGGTGTAGGTACTTCCTCCACCCGCGATAACTATTGAATGTTTTTTACTGTCCATAAAATCCCTCTTTCTATTCTCTATTTCTCTGTTGCAGCCTCTGCCTCTGCTTCTTTTTTAAGTTCATCTGCTTCCATAGCTTTAAAGAATGGGAAGTAGATTAGAGTCATAAGAGCTAGAAGTGCGAAGACAAGTACAACTGATTTCCAGTCAAATGTCATTAGATATGCACCAACTCCTGGAGGTAGGAACCCTGGAGGATTTGCGATAGGCATTCCAACAAGACCTGAAGTCATGCTAAAGTATGTTATTGTTGTCATTATTAGCGGTCCGAATACGAAAGGTATAAACATAAATGGATTTAGAATAATAGGAGCTCCAAATATGATAGGCTCGTTTATTCCAAAAATCGAAGGAACGATACCAGCTTTACCAAGTGCACTTAGTGATTTTGCTTTTGAGCGAATCATCATTGCATTTAGTCCAAGTGTCATACCTGATCCTGATACCTGAAGAATAGCGTAGTATAGACCGAATGTGAAGATATGTGTTACAGGCTCGCCTGCTGCATAGTTTGCGATGTTTTCAGCTCCGTAAGTAATAGCAAACGGTGCCCAAACAGCTGAAGTTATTGAAGGGCCGTGCAGACCGAAGAACCATAGGAACTGGGTTAGGAAGATAACTATTAGAAGTGCTGGTAGTGAATCCATTCCCGAGATAGCAGGTGCTAGAAGGTTCATAACACTTGCAGAGAAGACTGTTCCTGTTAGATTCATTGAGATAGTTGCGATTGCAACAGCTACTATAACGCTTATGATAAACGGTATAAGTGCCGCAAAGCTCTGTCCAACCATTGATGGAACTGTGCTTGGAAGTTTGATGTATATCTTCTTTGCAAAACATAGATGATATATTTCAACTGTGAGTATCGCAGAAACGATAGCTGTGAAGATACCACTAGCTCCGAGGTAAGAAACACTAAGGATACCATCAGCTATTGTTGTGCTGAGCATTAGATGTACTATAAGCGCATTTATCGGTGCAGAGTTACCCTCAATACCATATCGTTTTGCGAGTGCCTGCGCTATAAAGAGCACTACGAATACCGATATAAGGTCTGATGTGAATGCTGCTGCATAGGTTAACACTGATAGGTGGTTTAAGATAAATGCATGGATAGGTCCACTTCCGAGTAGGTTCATTATTGCTAGTGGAATTAGGAATATTGAGCCAATTATAACGATAGGCACTGTTTGTATCATACCTTCTTTAATCGACTGTAGGTGTTTTTGCTTTTCAAGTGCATTTGCTATGGGCATAATCTTGTTCATAAACTTTGGCATACCTGCTTGAGTCATAAATTTTCCCCCTAAAATTTTTTTATACTTAAAAGTATTTAACTAAATAATATCAAAATGTATATATCTTATCAAATAATTGTTTTCCTATCTAAGCGGAAAATATGAAACTAGTATAAATTTATTTTTTTCATTAAAATAAAACTGTACTCAATTCATAAATAATGTTAATTTATCAAAATAGTTTTTAATATTATAAAGATTAAAAACTATTGCAATTTTTTATCTATTTAATCGCTTTTATAAACATTGGTATAATAGAATTTTTTCTTTTACCAAAAGCTCTACTTTTAATACAAAATATAATAAAGCAGCTTTACTTGATAAAATAAAACCTCTGTATTTTAGCATACAGAGGTTTTTGTTATATTTTTTTGTATAAAAGAAAACTGACGACACAGTAACCTAAAATCAGAAGCATCGTTGCGATATAAGAAAACTGCTCATAAACAATTCCACCGATATAAGGCCCTATTATTGCACCAACAACAATTGCATTATTTGCAAGACCTATATTTTGTCCATAGTATTTTTGTCCAAACTTCGTTTTGACCAAGCTCATTATCAAAACAGGTCCTCCACCAAATGTTATACCTGAAAAGATAAACCCCAAAACCATCAGCTCAAAGCTGTTAAAATAGACAGCTACAGCAAGTGTTGCGGGGGACGCAAGCGACATTAAACTTACAAACTTCACTATAGATTTATTGCCATGTTTATCAAGAAGTAATCCGTAGAATATCCTTGAAAACCCATTAAAGAACGAGACAAGTCCCGCTACTAAAGCAGCGGTAGTTGCGGATGCTCCAAGTGACTGCGCCATCGGCGATGAGTGTGAGGATACGCATAGTCCAACTGCTGCAATTGGAATATACCAGATAAAAAGCCTTTTAAAATAATTCCCTTTTAGCATTTCGCGCGGCGAGACATCTATAGTATTCAGATTACTTTTTGCAGCTGGAAGAAGATTTGCCTCCTCTTCAGTTGGAGCTCTGTTAAACGGCGCTAGTATAGCAAGAACTGCAAACCCTATACCTCCGAGAATTTTAAATGCAATACTCCAGTGAAAAAGCTCCATAATAAAGTTTGCAAGGTTTCCAAGCACCATCCCGCCAAGCCCAAAGCTCATAAGTAAAATCCCTGTTATAAAGCTCGGTTTATCCGGAAACCATGGAAGCACCTTCGATAGACAGAGGATATAAACCATACCCATAGCCACCGATGCTACAAATCCATAAAGAAAGTATAGCTGCCAAAGCTGTGTTATATATGAAGTTAAAAACAGCGAAACTCCAACGATAATACCGCTTACAAACACTATGATCTGCGGTTTTATCTTCTGTGCTATAAAATTTGCAACGCTCGCAGCTAAGGTGCTAAGTGATAGGCTTAGAGTAAAAGTTAAGCTTGTCTGCGCTCTCTGCCAGCCAAATTCCTGCTCAAGAGGAGTTACAAAAACAGTCCAGGCAAACAACAGTCCACTAAATAGGATTAGCAGAACGTTTGCCGATAAAATTATTAGTCTTTTTCTCTTAATATTCATATAATCTCCAAAAAAATGCCCGAGTATTTACCTCGGGCGGATAAATTATTTGTAGAACTCCCAGAGATTGAGTGGTGCATATATGCCCTTCGCTGTAACAACGCCATCGCAGAGTTTTGGAGGAGTTATATCGAATGCAGGATAGTAACCCTTTACTCCATCCATAGTAACCTTTGTACCCATAGCATCGAGGACGAGATTTGGATCACGAAGCTCGATTTCAACGGTATCTATAGTTGGATGAGCATTGTTTGGACTGCCTGTTACAAAGTATGGAATACCATGGTAAGAAGCCGCAAGAGCTACCTGGAATGTTCCGACTTTATTTACAACATAACCATCCATTGTTATAACATCTGCCGCTGAGGTGAAGATATCTACATTCTTCTTTTTCATAACATACCCCGGCATATTATCGGTGATAACAGTTACATCAAACCCCATATCGCACCCAACTGAAGCGGTAAGCCTTGCTCCCTGGAAATATGGTCTTGTCTCAGGACAAATCATCTTAACTTCTTTTCCGCTCTCTTTGCAGTAGCGAAGGGTTGTTCCTATAACTGTTTCTGCAAAGCACATTGTCATAAATGTTCCGTTATTTGGAATTTTTGAAGCGAGATTTTTACCAACTTCGATATAAGTCTTGTAGGTATTGTTTATCGTATTGAAAGCATAGAGGAAAAGCTCATCCACAAGCTTTTGACCAGCATTTCCGCTATCTAACTGCTCTTTCACTACCTTTAGTGCACCCTCAACTATTTTTTTCATCTTCTCAACAGTTGTAGGTCTTGCGTGGGATAGTGTATAAGCCGCTTTTTCCATATACTCATATACATTTGCGATATTTTTAGTTTTAACTTCATAAGCCGCAAGTGCCATACCCATAGCTGCTGCTGTATAAGGTCCTCCACTCTGGGTTACCATATCGGCTATAGCTTGCGCTACTTCCTCATGTTTCTCGCAAACAACATATTCTGTTCTGACAGGATAAATTCTGCGATCAAGTATGCGAACTGTTCCATTTTCATACCATGCAACATTTTCATATTTTAGCATAAAGGCTAAATCATAATCCGCTCTATTCTCAAACATATCTATTTCCTCCCTACATTAAGCCTTTATAAAGCTCAATAATTTCTTCTTTTGTCGGCATTACAGGGTTGTTTCCGATACTTCCATCAACTAAAGTTTTATCAGCAAGCAGGCTTAAGTCTTCTTCCTTTACCCCTATTGATTTTAAAGCAACTTTTGTGCCAACTGTTTCGCTGAGTTTTTCTACTGCTTCGATAAAATGTTTCGCAGCTGCCACATCATCAAGATTTGCAGTAGCATTTGGACAAATTAATCTGCCAAGATTTGCAAACTTCATCTCTGCCACTTTGTCAGCACAGTTAAACTTCATAACAGCAGGCAGTATTATAGCGTTGCAAAGTCCGTGTGGCAAATCATATACAGCTGATAGCTGGTGAGACATCGAATGAACAAGTCCACAACCTGAGTTTGCAAAGGCAAGTCCCGCGATATACTGTGCAACAGCCATATCTTCTCTTGCCTGCTCAGTGCTCTTAAGTGTTGCATCTGGCAGTGAATCAAAGCATAGCTTAATAGCAGACTCTGCTAGTGCCGCAGTCATCTTAAATGAGTTTTTAGATGTGTAGGTCTCGACTGCATGAGTCAATGCATCCATTCCAGTACCTGCGGTTAATCCCTTTGGTAGACCCATCATAAGCTTATGATCATCGACAGCTATTGTACAGATAGTGTTTTTATCTTTAATGCCGTATTTAATACCAGTGCTCTCATCTATAATTACATAAGCTTGTGTACACTCACTACCAGTTCCTGCAGTAGTATTAACAGCAACCTGAGGCATTGCTAAATTTTTTGTACTGTGTGCCGCTTTTGCAAAATCGACGATATCTCCATCATTTGTTTTAAGAAGTGCAATCGCCTTTGCACAGTCATGCGCCGACCCTCCACCTATCGATAAAACAAAATCGCAACCTTTTTCATTTAGCATAGCAAGACCGTCATTTACATTTTTAAGGGTAGGATTTGGTTGAACTCCATCGAAGATGTCGTATTTAATATCTCCCTTATCAAGAGCATCTGTAACGATTTTAACTATCCCAAGCTCGATTAGCGGTTTATCGGTAACGATAAGCGCATAGCTTAGATTATATGATTTAATCTCATTTGCAAGACCCTCTTCAATACAGCCATAACCAAAAAGAGTAGTTCTCGGTGCATAATATTTATAAACGCTCATATTCTATCCTTTCATTCTATCAAGCATAGCATCGATATATTTTTGTTCCATAACATGAACCTTACCGTTAAGTTTTGCATAATGGTAAATCTTCGCCGCATCCTCAACATAAACACTTCTGATATATGCCTTATCGATAGTTTCACCAACCGCGAGCGCACCATGGTTTGCAAGCAGGCAAGAGTTTCTACCACTTATCGCATCTATAGCGAATGTTCCAACATCATCAGTACCCGGCAGACCAAACTTCGCAAGCGGTACATCTCCGCCGAGGAAAGGCACCATCTCAATGAGGATTACCGGTATAATCTCGTGACTTACAGCAAAAGATGTTGCGTATGGAGAATGTGTATGCACAACCGAGTTTATATGTGGCATCTCTTTGTAGATAATAGCATGAAGTCTCCACTCGCTCGAAGGCTTATGAATACCCTCTATGATATTTCCATCGAGGTCTGTGACCATTATATCGTCAATAGTCATAGTGTTGTATGAAACAGAGCTTGGTGTTATAGCCATAACACCGTTTTCTCTGTCGTAGATGCTCAAGTTACCAGAAGTACCGGCAAACATCTTCTCACTGTATGATAACAGTGTGTAATCGAGAACATCTTGTTTTATTTTTAAATATTTCATTATATAAGCCCCACTTCTTTACTTCAGTAAATCATCTCTGATACTTTTTATAGCAATTTTATACTCTTCGCCGCTTTTAAATCTGTCTACTCTGTTCATAATAAACTCTTTTGCACAGAGAACAAGAATTTTTTCGGCAAGAATACGTTTTTTCGGCTCTTCGATAATAGTTATATCTCGAACCTTTGCCATACCTATAACTCTTCTGTTTATTTCAAGACCAGCAACACCAGCGGTATCTATTAAAATATCATCGATTAAATACTCTGCAAATCCAGGGGTTTTAGCAAGAACATCTGTTGTTTCTAAAGCAAGTATTTTAAAACTCTTCTCTTTAAACATATCAACAATCTCGCTTATGGTGTTTAAAATATAGTTTGAGAACTCTTCTCTTTTAGCGGCATCTTCAATAGTTACCTCGCCATTCGCGTATGCAAAAACTAAATTCGCTATAACATTTCCAACATCATATCCCGCAGGGCCATAAAACGCAAACTCAGGATCTAAAACCATTGTTTTTCCAGGTTTCACAAAAATAGAACCTGTGTGCAGATCTCCGTGGATTAAGCTTTGAGCTTTCGATTTGAAAATCTCATTCATCTTCGCAACTTCAAGTCGAAGTGGCAAGTCATCATATAGCTCTCTCTCCAAAAACTCTTTGTTATCAGGGTTTGGAGTATTTCTACCACCAAAATCAGTATATGGATCAGCATAGACAAGACGTTCTGAAATCTCACAAAGAGATGGATTTATATAGCTTTTTTGCATCTCTTTTTTCTTTAGTGGCGAAATAACCGAATCGTTTGTACGAATTAGCGTGTTCGCCATAAATGTTGAGATATCATCTGCAAATGTAGGAAACATTTTATGCTCATTTAGAGCGTATCGCATATTATCGTAGTCGCGAAGATCTTCCATAACAACGCACAGCATAACAGGGTCGTAGAAATAAACCTTTGGCACAAGCCCTGGTGCGAGATCGCCCTCTATCTGTAAAATCTCAGCTTCTATTCTATTATGGTCGGGGTCGAGATAATTTTCAGATGTTCTTATGATTGTATCAGCATGTTTAATTATAATGCTCTTGCCAGTTTTCTCATCTTCCACTCTGAAAACATAGTTTATATTTCCATCGCCAATCTCTTTGCATTTAAGCATTGCATCTTTATCAAAGAAATCAAGCTTTTCCTTTGTGTAGAGAATAGCATCCTCTTCACCCATCTTAAAGTGTTTATCAAATTTTTGCATAATACACCTCTTAATCTTCTTTTGTTGAATAGTAAGCACTCATAAGAGCTATCGCCAAAACAATACCCTTTATCGCACTTAGTGAATAGTACGGTACACCCATCATTATAAGTCCGTTATCAAGAATACCTACAAGAGTAGCACCAATAAGTGTTCCTATTGCATTTGGTTTACCTTGACCTGCAACGCTTCTACCGATAAATACAGCCGATAGTGCTGGCATCGAATAGGTGTTAGCACCATTAATCTGCGCTGACTGGTTTCTTGAAGCTACCAAAATACCTGCGATAGCTATAAAAACAGCAGCGATAAGTCCCGCGATAACACGGTATTTTTTAACAGGTATACCCGATAGTTTTGCCGCTATTTTGTTCTGTCCAACAGCATAGATAAATCTGCCGTACTTTGTGTATTTTAAGAATATATGGACAAATAAAACACATACAAGCATAATTATGATGATAGTTGGCGATGTACCCATAACTTTTAGTGTTTCTGGAACAACTCCAACACTTGGCTCGCCCGAAGGAGCTGGCATACCAGCACTTATTGCACCACCGCCTGAATATGTAAGCGATAGTCCCTCGAGGAAGAACATCATAGCAAGTGTCGCTAGTAGATCTGGGATTTTACATTTAACAATTAGGAACATCGATATAGATGATATTAAAAGTGTTCCAAATATTGCGATTAAAATCGATACCCATAGGTTTGTACCATACCATATAATATAGCTCATAACCAAAAAGCTCGACATTGTAGCTGTCTGTCCTGATGCTAAGTCAAATCCACCGACAGCAAAGGTGATTGTAAGTCCCATCGCCAAAACGGTTGTAACCGAAATTGACCGTAGGATAGTTGTTGCGTTGTCAAAAGTTGCAAATGTTGTAGGCATTGAGAAACTGAAGAATATCAATAGTATTCCTACTGCTAAAACCGCCGCCCAATCTGCAATAAATTTTGTAAGATTAAATTTTCCTTTAAATTCTAACACTTTATTTGCCTCCAGTTGAATAATACATTATTTCTTCTTCAGTTGTTTCATCAGTTACAAGATCTGCTACTATCTTGCCACCATACATGACATAAGTTCTGCTTGTAATAGCCAGTATCTCACTTAACTCACTCGTAGCATATAGAACACACTTGCCTTCTTTTGCTATATTTTGAATAAGCTCGAATATATCCTGCTTCGCTCCAACGTCAACACCTTTTGTTGGCTCATCGAAGATATAAACTTCACCGTCCGCCGCAAGCCATTTACCAACGGCAACCTTCTGCTGATTACCTCCTGAGAGATAACCCACTATCTGATGTTCTGACGGGGTTTTTATTCCAAGACTCTCGATATACTTATTTGCATTTTCATCTACCTTCTTGTTGTTTACAAACTTAAACTTATTTGTAAATTTATCAAGACACGCAGCCGCTAAGTTAAATGAAACAGGCTCTGATATAAGTATTCCTTCTTTTCGACGCTCCTCAGGAACAAGGCCAAAACCATTTCGAACAGCAGCTGTTGGTGTTTTGTTCTTTATCGGTTTGCCGCTGAGTTTAATCTCACCCGAAACACACTTAGCTGCACCGAAAAGTAGTTTGCAAAGCTCAGTTTTTCCAGCACCAACAAGTCCTGAAAGACCAACTATCTCACCTTTATGCACCTTT
>CAYJGP010000011.1:0-14722 GCA_964369435.1 uncultured Oscillospiraceae bacterium
CTCATAGATTTGTCAAAATGAGCACTGGTGTTCGATATGATGGTATTATCCATGAGCGTTTTTTGTTTGATAACCTAACTCCTAAGGTATTCTTCCTTCTAAACACTACCCTTCATCACGATGGATATGTTCGAACAACCGATGAAGAACGCAAGGCGATGAAGAAGAAGTCTGATCGCAATATGACCCTCCTTCGCAAGAAAATTGAAGAGTCCCCTGATGATATGACATATCTTCAGTGCATAGAGTCTAGTCACGACTCAAATGAGCAGCTCGACTTTGCAAAACGCGCACTCGAGCACTCAAAGAAAAACAACTATGCTATTACAAGCGGTAGCAATAATAACATATTGAATGTTATGCTTTGTAGAGCTGTTTCTGTTCTTCTTATAATGCAAAACGACAATGCAGAAAAGGAACTTTCGCTTCTAGATGAGCGTTTAAATGACTTTTTGATGTTTGATTTAGATGTTTCGTTTGCAGCTATTTCTTACTATGCGAGAAAAAAAGAATGGGAAAAGACCTTATCCTATGTTGAGACATTTGAAAAGTCTTATGATAGATACCAAACCGAGGGCAAAAGCTGCTATGAATTTATTATTTCGCCTGCTTTCTACGGCTACAATAAAAACAAGCAACAATCTAAAATTTTCAAAGCAGAAGCGCTAATTAATCTAGAGCGCGAAGATGATGCTTTGGATATCTTAAAAACAGTAGACTTTATACCACTCTGCCATGCAAGTCAAGATATTGGCATGGTTTTAAGACTTCTTATCGACTTAAATGGTGATAAGCGAGCGGTTGAAGTATTTAAAAGCTTACATGACACAATAAATAATCTAGAGGCTAATTCAAAAGAAGCAAAAAAAATATTAAATGGCTTCTTTATAAATGCTATTAAAACCGCAAATAAGAATGAAAACTATCGTTTAATGCAAGACTGCGATGGTTTGTTCGGTTTTTGCTCTAAGATTTTATCAACAGATGACCCATCGGCTATTGAAGAGCTTTCTAATAATTGGGATGAGGTCGCTCTGCTTCCAGCGCAGATACTTTTCAAAATAATTAAAGTTACAAAAACTCTTCCACAAAGCTTCTTTGATGCATCTTCAAACCATCATCTAGCCGCTGCTACAAACCTTAGTCAAATTCCAGACTTTGCATCAACTTTGCTTGCATTTGTCCGGAAAAACTATTTCCACGATGATGTTGCGAGGACAAATTTTACCTACCACTGCGTATCTGCATTAATTCAAAAAGGAAACTACACAAACGCAGAGTGGGACATCCTCTGCAGAATGTTTTTAATGTTTAGCGATTCTATTATACATAAAATATATAATGAAGAACTATTAAATAATAGTGAGCTTTGGAAGTTCTGTATATCAAACCATCAGCTTTCACTTATTATTATGCGAGTGCGTGACCTTGTTTTAAAGGGTGACGAAATCGGTGTTATCACAACGCTTCGCTCAGCACTCGACGATACAAAAACCTCAAAAAATCTTGTAAGCTATCTTATCGACAACGCCGCTAGACTTTTTTCAAAGCCAGCACCCGAGCTTGTTACACTAGCTGATAAGCTAAAAACACTGCTCGCAACATATAATGCCGATGATCCTTTTGCAGTTGAAATAAAGAACAGCGATGCTTATAAGCAGATTGCATACCTTGTTGAACTTCCAACAAAAGAAGAGCTCGGACTATAGAGTATCTTGCCTATGTTCAGTACAATAGTTTATTATTTTTAAATAATAAAAACAGTCTGCCCTTCTGATTATGATAATTTTTCATATCGTCTGATACTGTACATTTTAAAAGCTATAATTAGTTTGCAGATTATAGCTTTTTTTGTTGAAATTTGACATGCAAAATGGTACAATAATAAAAATGCAAGTTCCACTATGGTTACTTGCAAATTTCTTTTTTTAAAATTATGCTATTACTTTGCAAAATAATATCTTTCACAATCGTTTTGATTATTTCAAAACTTCTGTTTAAAGTTTGCAGTAAATAGCAAATAAAATGTTTTATAGGTGAATATATGGCTGTAAATACCAAGGAAATACGAAGAGAATTTCATAAATATCCAGAGACAGGTTGGAGAGAATATCGCACTAGTGCACGGATTGCCGAAATCTTAGAAGGTATTGGTAATATCGAAATTTTGCAAGGTATTGATGTTGTTGATGTAAAAGCTATAATAGACCCAGTACATTTAGATGAGGATACTCGCAAGGCAGAGGTTCTGCGCGCAATAAAAGAAGGGGCAAATCCCGAAATAATTGCAAGAGCAAAAGGCTACCCTGGTGTTATTGCGATAATCGATTCGGATAAACCAGGCCCTACTACCGCTTTTCGATTCGATATAGATGCTCTTCCATACAGCGAAATCGGAAGCAGCTGGTATCGACCTACAAAAGAAGGATTTTGTTCGGTTGTGGCTGATGCAAACCATGCTTGCGGACACGACGGCCACACCGCTATTGGACTTTCACTTGCCGATAGATTAATCGAGAGTGGTATTATAAAAAATGGGCGGGTAAAGATTATATTTGAGCCAGCCGAAGAGACCTTTTCAGGGGCTGAATCTATAGTTTCTATGGGACATCTTGATGATGTTGACTTTTTTGTTGGTATCCACCTAGCGCTCTCAGGTTACGGCAGACCGCTGAAATCTGGGGAAATATGTTGCGGTTGTAAAGATTTTCTATCAGATAGGCAGATTGATGTTCACTTTGAAGGAAAAGCGGCGCATCCGTGCGGCGCTTCACAAGAGGGCAAAAATGCACTTCTTGCTTCATGCACTGCTGCTCTAAATCTTCATAGTATCGCACCTCACGAAGCAGGGCTATTTCGTGTGAATGTTGGGGAAATTCACGCAGGTGTTTGTGCAAACACAATAGCTCCAAACGCACTACTTCGAGTTGAGTATCGAGGTGAGACGGCTGAAATTTCTGCATACGGCAAGCAACGGGTTGAAGCGATAATCCGCGCCGCTGCTCTTATGTATGAGATGGACTATAAACTGCTAGATTACGGTGAGGTTCCAGCTGGCAAGAGCGATGATGCGATGATGAAGAAAATAGAAGCTGCCGCAAAAAACGTTCCTTACTTTAAAGATATTATTTTTGAGGGACATGTTGGCGGAACTGACGATGCTACTGTTATGATGAGTCGTGTTCAGTCAAGGGGCGGTATAGCAACATTTGTTGGAATAGGCACCGATTCAACTGATGTTTTACATGGAGAGTCTTTTGATTTTGATGAGGACTGTATGGATGCAACGGTTGATATGCTAGCAAATATGCTCAGCGATATTCATAAATAAGTCTTTAAGATGGTTTCATCTTAATATAAATTTAGGGGGTACAAAATGGAAACAAAGCAAAAGAAAAAATTTAGTATGCCACATACCTTTATCATCATCGGTATAATACTTGTATTTGTCACAGCACTTACCTACATAGTTCCAGCGGGCAGCTACGAGAGATACGAAGATCCGGTAACAGGTTATATGGTAATCGACAGCGAGAGTTTTGAATTTATTGAGCAGACACCTGTTTCACCGTTCGGTATGTTTATGGCTATTGGCGATGGTATGGTAGACTCAGCACAGATAATCTTCTTTATCTTCTTTGCATACGGCGCCGTTTATATGCTGATAAAAACCGGAACGTTTTTTGGCGGCCTTGCGGCACTTGTGCGTATACTCAAAGGTAAGCAAAGCCTTATAATACCTATATTTATGATACTTTTCGGTATCTTTGGCTCAACATTTGGAATGTATGAAGAGGCATACGGCCTAATTCCTGCATTTATCGGTATAGCAGTCGCTATGGGGTACGATGGTCTTGTCGGTGGCTCGACTGTTGTTATTGGTATCGTAACAGGATTCGCAGCTGCAACACTAAACCCTTTCACCATAGGAATAGCAATGCAGATTGCAGAGCTTCCTATTGGCAGTGGAATGTGGTATCGAGTTATCTGCTTTATCCTCTTCCAAGCACTTGCTATATTCTATGTTATGCGATATGCAAACAAAGTTCGCCGCGACCCAAAACTTTCAATAGTTCAAGATGTAAACTTCAATACAGGCGGCGGTGTTTCAAAGTCTGAGATGGAAAAACTTCCGTTCACAAAGAAACACATGCTTATTATGTTCATCTTCTTTGCAGCAATCGGAGTTCTTGTTTTCTGTACCACTCAGTATGGCTGGTACCTATCAGAGCTTACAGCGCTATTTCTAATAACAATGATTCTTGTAGGTCTTGTCGGTGGTTTTTCACTCAGCGAGATTTGTTCTCACTTTATCGAAGCAACAAAAGAGATCGTTTTCGGAGCACTTGTTGTTGGTGTTGCAAGGGCTCTAACACTTGTTATGACAGATGGTAATATCATCGATACAATAGTTTTCTATGCTTCAGGCGCACTATCTCAAGTACCTTCGAGTCTTGCATCAATCGGTATGGTTATCGTTCAAAACTTTATAAACTTCTTTATCCCATCAGGTAGCGGACAAGCTGCAGTTTCAATGCCACTTATGGTGCCACTTGCAGATAACCTTGGAATTAGCCGTCAGGTAGCTGTTTTAGCATTCCAATTTGGCGATGGATTCTCAAATATGTTCTGGCCTACAGTTGTAGCTACCGAGTGCGGAATTATGGGATTACCTATCCAGAAATGGTATAAGTTTATCGCACCGTTATTTGTTATGATGTTAGCTCTACAGTTTATCCTCATAGCAGTTGCAACAGCAATCGGATTTTAATAATTAGTTCTTTCTACTAAAAAAGCCTTGTGATTTACCACAAGGCTTTTTCTTATCTGTTATTTAGTTTTAGTATATTTTTATTCACCTAAAATGTCATCTTCTATAATACCTTTGCGCTCTTTTTCTTTTGGTATCTCTCCTGCCCACTCAAACGCTTTCTTTGCAAGAACAACTGCAATAAGCTCGTTTATAACCGCCGCCGCTGCTATCGTTCCCTTTATGAGGGTTGCTGATTCGCTGTCAAATCCAGATAGACTCGCTGTTGCAAGACCTGTGAATATAAGCGATACTCCCGAATGCGGAAGCAGGGTGAAACCAAGGTATTTGCGGACAGTAGGCTCTGCTTTTGAAACTGTACCTCCAATATAGCTAAAGCTGTATTTTCCAATCGCTCTTGCTATTATATAGATAGCCGTGAAAGCTCCTGCGCCGAGAATCAGTTTATAGTCGAGAGGTGCTCCAAGGTTTACTATCATCACCATAAGTCCTATACCGAGTACCGGTGAGAGTGCAGCTGAAAGATCGTGAATTGCCTCTTGCGAAACTTTATTTGCAATCGTTGAGAAGGTCGCCATTGAAACAAGCATATAGTTAAGCGCTGGTGCTGGTAAGACGAAATTGTCAACTGCATAGGTGGCAAAATACACAATAGTTACAACAACCATTCCAAATACAAGGTAGCCTTTTTTGTCCTTTGCCATTTTAATAATCGGTAGTACAATAAATCCAAGTAGTACACCAAAAACTATCGGCAATACTATCGATATTAAAAGGGTTACCACAACCGAGCTTGATACAGCAGACCCCATTGAACCGACCGCCGAGTTTATTGTGAAAAACACAGCAAGGGCAATTATGTCATCAAGCATAGCCATCGGAATTAATGTGCTCGTTACCGGTCCTTCGGTATTAAACTGAGTTACAATTGAGAGGGCTGGCGCTGGCGCCGTTGCCATTGCAATCCCTCCAAATAGCGGTGCTACATATAGTGGAACATCTATAAAGAAAAATATCGTTCCAAAACATAGCGTTACAAACAAAAATGTTCCGATCGACTGAAATAGAGTTATTGTGAAAATCTGCTTTCCATACTTTTTTAGGTTTCGGATTATCAAATCCTTTGCAAACATAACACCTATAGCTGATTCCAAAAACTTTGATACATTGTGATATGCCTCGCTATTTAGTATCTCAAAATTTAAAAGGTTTAAGGCATACGGGCCCATAATCATACCTGCTAAAAGCCAACCTAGAATTGCTGGTAGTTTTAGCTTTGTTATAAGATTACCCGAAACAATAGCTACAACAATCACCAACAATACGCTTCCAACACTAACTAAAATATGTATTTTAAACATCTCCTAAACGTAATAAAACCCCCGCATTATACCGAGGGTTTTAAAAAATAAATTAATCTCCAAACGATACGCCTATATTTTTTGCTGTTACTACCATATTGTGATCTACTGGTACAAATTTTGTTATACCTGCAATATCTGATAGTTTATTAAATGTTATATTATTTTTACGAAGTGCTACTGTTACTCCAAATATGCCCTCTTTAACAAGTCTTGCTGCTTCAACACCAAATTGAGTTGCAAGCGCTCTATCGTATGCAGATGGACCGCCACCACGAACGATATGACCTGGTAAAACCATTCTAGTATCAAACCCTGTATTATCCGCTATATATTTTGTAAGGGTTGAGGAGAGGGTAACTTGTCCGTTTGTTGCACGAAGCGCTGCTCTCTCTTTCTTTTTTAGCTTTGACTCGTCTTTGGTCATAGCGCCTTCTGCAATAGCAACAATAGAGAATCTGTGACCATCTTTGGCGCGCTCTTTTATCGCCTTTACAACTTTATCGTATGTGAATGGAATTTCAGGGAGCAAAACTATATCTGCACCACCAGCAACTCCGCTATAAAGGGTTAGCCAACCTGCTTTATTTCCCATAATCTCAATTATCATAACACGCTCATGACTACTCGCTGTCGTATGGATTTTATCTATAACATCAGTCGCTATATCAACTGCTGTGTGAAATCCAAAAGTGACATCGGTGCCATAGATATCGTTATCGATAGTTTTTGGAAGACCTATTACGTTAAGTCCTTCGTTTGATAGGAGATTAGCGGTTTTGTGAGTTCCGTTTCCACCAAGGGTTAAAACACAATCGAGCTTTGCCTCTTTATAGTGCTTTTTCATCATAGCAACTTTATCGATATCATTTTCAATTACCTGCATTTTGCTATAAGGAGTTCTAGCAGTACCTAGAATCGTTCCACCAGTCGTTAAAATACCAGAGAACTCATGTTTTTTCATCTTGTGATATTCACCATTGATAAGTCCTCTATATCCACCCTCAATACCAATTATCTCAACATCATCGAAAATCTCATAAAGTCCTTTTGCAACACCTCTGATTGTTGCGTTAAGTCCTGGACAGTCGCCTCCTGCAGTTAAAATACCTATACGTTTCATATATTCACCCCTTTGTAAATTTGGTTTATACTATTATTTTATAGCAAAACACAATAAATTACAATGAAAATTTATCACAAGCTATTTATTTTTTATTTTTTTGTGGTAGAATTATATTAGCTAAAAAAACCGTTTAAAAGTAAATGCATTCACTAACCAAGTTATCAATTATTATTTTTTCGCATAATAACTTAGCCGAACAATTTAGGGGGTATATTTTGAGTTTTAAATATATTAACAGAGAGCTTTCTTGGCTCGCTTTTAATGAGCGTGTACTTGATGAGGCATTTGATCTATCCAATCCACTTCTTGAAAGATTTAAATATCTATCTATTTTCGGTTCAAACTTAGATGAATTTTTTATGGTGCGTGTTGGAAGTCTTTCAGAGCAGATGATACTCGATCCAAAAACTAAAGATAACAAGAGCGGTCTTGTAGCTGAAGACCAACTGCTAAAAATTTATAGTAAACTGCCAACACTGCTTAAGCGAAAAGATGGTGCATACGACAGTTTGAAAGCAGAGCTTGACCAGAAAGGTATTCATCTTACCCATTGTGGTGAGTATACAAAAAATGATCTATCGAGGCTTCGTCAAATTTTTGAACACTCAATTCTACCTATACTCTCACCTCAGGTACTAAACGGCCAACTTCCGTTTCCATTCCTAGAGGGTAAGGGCACATATTTTGTTGCAAATCTTACCCATAAAGACAACCATTTTATGGGTTTTTGTCCGATGCCTGCACAGCATAACAGAATTATCCTAATAAGTACCGACAAAGGTATTCGTGTCACATTAATTGAGGATGTTATCTGCCAATTTGCCGATGAAATATTTAAAAACTACGATGTTTCACATAAGAATATAATCAGAGTTACAAGAAATGCCGATATATCTCTTGATGAAGCTTATTTCGACCATGATATCGACTGGATAAAGGTTATGTCTGCCCTTATGCAGAAGAGGAAAAAATTGCGTCCGGTAAGACTTCAGAGTAGGCATCCGCTAAAAGGGCATCTGAAAAACGTTATTAACAAGCATATTGAAGCGCACCCTTCTGCATTCTACATCGAGAGTTCACCTCTTGATTTGTCGTTTGTATTCCCGCTTCTAAATCACGTTGAGGACAGGCACTCGCAGTTTTTCTTTCCGAAAATTAAACCATCACTCCCCTTTAATTTAGAAGAAAACAAAAAAATAATACCTCAAGTTCGAAAGCGTGATATTATGCTTTCTTATCCATATAACACAATAACACCATTTTTACACCTACTTGACGAGGCTAGCAGAGATAGCCATACCGTTTCGATTAAAATAACCCTTTACAGGATAGCTTCTAATAGCAAAATTATATCCTCACTTCTTCGTGCACGTGAAAATGGTATAAAAGTTACCGCTATGTTTGAGCTTCGCGCTCGATTTGATGAGGAAAACAATATAAACTGGGCACAACAGCTCGAGGATGCTGGATGCACAGTTATCTACGGACTCAATAACTATAAAGTTCACTGCAAACTACTGATTATAGAGCGCAAAAAAATGTTTGGAAGAAAAACCGAATATATAACTCAGTTTGGTACTGGAAACTACAACGAGAAGACAAGCAAACTCTATACCGACCTCTCGATAATCACCTCAAACGAAGAAATCGGCAGAGAGGCTTGTATTGTATATGATCATCTGCTAAAAGGCGAGCCCTCCCCACCACTGTCACATATATGGGCAGCTCCGCTCGGGTTTAAACCAAGCCTTATCCGCAATATTGAGGAAGAGACAAAAAAAGGCAAGCTTGGATATATTGAAATTAAATGTAACAGCGCTACCGATAAAGATGTTATAGATGCACTTTTTGAAGCATCAAAAGCAGGCGCTACTGTTAAACTTCTTATCCGCGGAATCTGCTGTCTTGTTCCAGGACTCGATGGCATCTCTCACAATATACAGGTAAAGAGCATCGTCGGTCAGTTTTTAGAGCATTCTCGTATCTACCGATTTGGCAGAGGTGACGATACTAAAATCTTCTTAAGCTCTGCTGATATTATGACAAGAAATACCGAACGTCGAGTTGAGCTTGGTGTTCCTGTTTATGACAGAAAGATAAAGCGGATTTTAATAGAGATGCTCGATCTTATGGACAATGACAATGTTAAGAGCAGGGTTCTTGGTCCAGATGGAATTTACAGGTACTTTGAAAACGAACATTTCCCTCTCAATAGTCAGCTATATTTCTTTGAGTATTTTGAAAAACAACGAGAGGAATTTTTAAAAGGACAAAAACGCGGAATATTAAAATGGTTTAAATAAAAACAAGGGTGCTTGGCACCCTTGTTTTTTTATAGTTCACTGTGATTATTATAGTTCACTGCATTTTGTCGCTAATATATTCTTTGCTCTTTTCTACACTATTTATCACTAACCGAATTTTTCACCCACCACACTCTTTATCTCTCCCACTCTGTGTTTTGCAGTTTGTATAGAAACTTTATAGCTTGCATCTTGTATCTGCACTTTGCAGATGCGCTTTGAGGATGTATATTCTAGCTATTCACAGCGGTGGTTTTCAAATCGTTACAGTCGAATGAAATATTACAGCCGCACAAAGTGCGGCTGTCTCCTGCGCTATGTATAAGTTTTACAAACGCATTTTAATGTTCAATTTTAAAAAAGATTAAATAGCTATAATCTATTCCCTAGTCTTTAGTGCCTCCGCTCTCTCCTACCTCTTTTTCAAATAGCGCAACCTTTTGGGTGAGTTCTGTAATTCGCTTGCTAAGCTTTGAAATGGCAACGGTAAGGCTTAATACTATAAGTACCAAAAATGCTATAACTAAGGTAAACACAAGGTTTGATGGCATTTCAACATTTGCAGCTTGGGATAGTAGAATTATTATCTCAGGCTTTATCGCAATTATAACTACAACTGCTGCCGATGCAAGCCATAAAAGCGAATAGCGCAGTTTAAGCTCATCACGTCGCAACATATACAGGATAATTCCTAAAAATCCAAATGAAGCTATTATAAGTATAATTTGCAGTCTAATATCCATTATTTACTCACCTTCGGCTTTGGTTTCATCGTCATCAAAATCATCGCAAGCGACACTTTAATCATAAAGTAGACACTTCGAAGCGCATTAATAGAGCTCACTCCACCCGTTCTATCGTGCATTACAACAGGATGTTCTAGAATAGTATGTCCTCTTTTAAGAACCATAACAGTTGTCTCTGGTTCTGGATAATCGTCTGGATAATAGTTTGCAAACATCTCAATTATATCTTTATTAATTACTCTAAATCCGCTTGTTGCATCGGTTATCGTTTTTGAACAAAGAATTTTAATAAGGACCTTTAGAAATCTAATCCCCATTCTTCGCATAGTCGATGTTTGAAATCCACGTTTTTCAATAAAGCGCGAGCCAATAACCATATCGGCTCTACCATCAATCAATATATCTCTCATATCTTTAATAAACGCAGGGTCGTGTTGTCCGTCGCCGTCTATCTGAACAGCAAAATCATAACCGTTATTGTAGGCATATTTATATCCTGTCCCAACAGCTCCACCTATCCCTAAGTTTATCGGAAGATCTATAAAATTTTTGTTGTTTTCTGTGAGAACTTTTTTCGTATTATCTGTGCTTCCATCGTTTACAACAAGGTAGTCACAGTCGGTTACCTCTTCTATTCGCTCGATAACTTTTAGTATCGACGCCTCTTCATTGTAGGCGGGAATTATTATAAGCGTTTTCAATTTTCGCCCCCAGTTACATTAATAAATATATATTACAGTATTTCTTTGCATTTTTCAATATTTTTCGAGCTATTTTATTGCAATTACAAATCCTTTACCATATAATTAAGTAAAGGAGTAGATATATTAAATATGAAAACTCTCATCACAAAAAACCAAATATTTACCGCCCAGATTTTCGATGTAACAAACGAAGGTCTTGGTGTTTGCAAGATTGATGATTTTATCTGTTTTGTACCGCATACTGCCGTTTCAGATATAATAAATGGCAAGGTGGTTTCTGTTAAGAAAAATTTTTGTTATGGTATAGTCACCGAGTATATACAAAAGGGAGATAGTCACAAAACCCCTGAATGTCCTTATTTTGGACGGTGTGGCAGCTGTGTATTCGCCCATTTGCAATATAATGAAGAGCTTCGAATAAAAGAAGCGTATATCCGCAAAATTATTAGCCGAAGCACTAAAAATCCTCCTCACTTCCTGCCAATAACACCTGCTCCTTGCACAACAAACTACCGAAACAAAGGTATATTCCCTTTTTCAAAAGAAGGAGATACCGTTGTTTGGGGATTTTATGGTAGAAGAAGCCATAGAGTAGTTGCTTGCGAAAAGTGTATTCTGCACCCTTATGTATTCTCCGATATCGCAAACTTTACAGCAGAATATCTAGAAGATAATAAAATAGATATCTATGACGAATTTTCTGGCAAGGGTATTTTTCGCCATCTTTTTCTGCGAGAATTTAATAATGCTATATCTGTTTGCATTATAGCGACAAAAAGCGATCAGCGTTTTCAAGCCTTTGCAAATGAGCTCGAAAAAAAATTCCCGTCGGTTGTATCTGTCGATATTAATATAAACAGCAGACGTGATAATCTTCTGCTGACTGAAAATATAAAAAAAATCAGTGGTGCAAACTATTTAAAAGCAAATCTTTGCCAGAGAGAATTTCTAGTCTCTCCACTCTCGTTTTTCCAGATAAACACTAAAGCTACTGAGCTTTTATATAATAGAGTTTTAGAGTTTTTAGATGATGTTTCGGGTGAACTTTTAATAGATCTTTTTTGCGGCACAGGCACTATTGGTATCTGCTTATCGGATAGGTTTAAATCTGTAATCGGTGTTGAAATAAATAAAACAGCAGTTATAAATGCAAAAGAAAATGCTAAACTAAATAAAATAGATAATATTCAGTTTTTTGCCGAAGATGCAGCAGTTGTTGCAAAGAGACTACATGAGCAAAATATCGCTCCCACTGCTATCACCCTCGACCCACCTCGCAGCGGCTTATCACCTGAACTTATTAAAACAACCGCCGCCTTTAGCGCAGAAAATATTATTTATATATCCTGCAACCCAAACACATTAGCGCGTGACCTTAAAATATTTGAAGACTATGGGTATATAGCAATAAAAATAGCACCACACGACCTATTCCCTCGAACCTCGCATTGTGAATGTGTTGTCCATCTAAAAAAACTCACTTCTTATTGAGGCTTTTTAGAAAAAAATAAAGCGCACTTATATTTTTATTTTGGATGATATTGTTTGCTTGTGCATTGCTGTATTTTTTATAAAATCATTGGTATTTGCTGTTTCATTTATTGTTGTATATTTTCTGTATAAATATAAAAAAATATTATAATTAACAGAATTAATATACACATAATGCTTATAATCAGCAGCAAATAATCAAAAAAAGGCAAATAAGTTACTAAAAAAACATAAAAAAAACGAAAATGTATGATAAAAGCATTTACTTATGCTAATTTTAGTAGTAGAATATATTTAGTTGTTCAATTTTTGCACAAGCCCTTTTATCTTTCTTGGAAGGAGGGAATATCTATATATAATTTAGTTGCAGAGTTTACTTCGTTGCTTGTTTTCATTATCGCTATTTCAGGTCTTTACACCGATAATAGCGTTATATCACCGCGCTATAAAGGCTTAAAGTATATGTATACAGTTGCTCTTATAGCAAATATAGTCACTATTATAAGTTGTCTTGCTATAAATTATTATACTGCTATCCCTCTTAATATAGTCGATTTCCTTCGTACAAACTTCTTTTTCTTCTCCCCTCTCTTAGCTCTTTTCTATCTCGTTTTCTTGATTTCAATAGTCTATGACAAGATGGATTACGGCGAATTTTTTAAACGTTTTTACTGGGTATTTATCCCGTATGGCATATATACAGCCATCGTTGCGACAAATCCGTTCCACAAGCTTGTTTTCGAAATAAGCGAAACTCTTGGGTATGTTAAAAACCCACTTAACCGTATCTCCTATGCCATGGCGTTTATCTATCTTATAATTTCTTTGATTTTCATTTACATCCACAGGAAGAGCCCTCGTAGAAATGTTCTTAATATAATAATTCTAAACTTTTTCCTCTCAACTGCAATATTTAGTATTCAGATATTTTTCCCTCTTTTGCAAACTTCAAGCCTTGCATGCCTTAGTGGACTTTTAATAGTTCACTTCTATGTTTTAAGTGTTTCAAAATCTTCAGACCCACTAACTGAGCTTAACAACCGTCAAACACTGACAACTAACCTCATGCACCTTAAAAGCAACAAGATAAAGTTTTCGCTTGCTGTTTTCAGTATAAGAAACTTCAAAAGTGTTAACGAACGATATGGCCTTGATGTTGGTGATCAAGTTCTTATAGATATAGCAAGACGTTTGTATGAAATACTTCCAACCAAGCGGCTTTATCGCTATTCGGGCGATGAATATGCATACCTCTCTATCGGGGACAGCGATGCCGGTCTCGATGAGTTACTATATATTGTCAACAATAAATTAGCCGAACCTTTTTATGTTACAGATAATGATCTAACGCTTGATACGATATATGCAAGGGTTGATTATCCGCTATTTGGCGCGAATGTTAAAGAGATAATTTCCGCTATTGATTATTCAATAAGCTCACTTAAAAAAAATTCAGGCGAGACAAATTATTTCTACGACCCAACTGTTCGCGATAAAATGAAACGCAGACATTATATTATAGATAGACTAAAAGATGCTGAGGCAAATGACGGATTTGAAGTTCATTATCAGCCGATATACAGCAGAGATAGCGCTGAGTTTATCATGGCGGAAGCACTTATTCGTTTAAAGGCTTCTGATGAACCGTTTATCTCTCCCGGAGAATTTATCCCTATTGCCGAAGAAGTTGGGCTTGTAAGCAAGCTTACTTATATTGTACTTGAGAAGACCTGTATCGACTTAAGAGACTTTATAAATAGGTATGGCGATAGATTCCCTATTAAATCCATTTCGATAAACTTCCCCTACGTTCATTTTCTAAAACGCGATACAGCCAATGAAGTTTGTGAAATTCTAAAACGATACGATATTCCTCCATCTATGATTAAGATGGAACTTACCGAGCGCACTCTTGTATCAGACACAACTGCTACAAAAGAGATTATGGAAGATTTTATAAGTCGTGGATTTATCTTCGAACTTGATGATTTTGGAATTGAATATTCAAATCTATCGATGTTTTTCAATATGCCAGTTGACATTATAAAGTTTGACAGAAGTCTTGTCTATGCCTCAACCTCAAACCCAACAAGAAGAGCATTCTTCTTACATCTTATCAAAGCTATAAAAGAGATGGAAATCAAAGTTGTAATGGAGGGTGTTGAAGAGAGAGAGCTTGTTGATTACCTCCTTAGTTGCGGATGTGATTATATTCAAGGG
>CAYJGP010000011.1:14732-25958 GCA_964369435.1 uncultured Oscillospiraceae bacterium
ATGTTTTTTCAAAACCTCTTCTCAAAGATGAATTTATTACCTTCTTAATGGAAAATAAAAATAAGTCTTAGATTTAAAAAAACGTTCGAATTTAAAGTTTAAACTTTTGATCGGACGTTTTTGTTTTTCCACTTCTCCTCACCACCTATTTAAAACAACCGCTATAAATTCTCAAAATAAGCTAACTATTTATAAATTCGGAGGTCAATATGAATATCACAACTGTTATACTCGATATGTATGGAGTTATAATGAAGCATCCAAATGGCGGCTTTTATGATTATGTAAACCAAAAATTCCCCTCTCTTACCCATGAAGAGATGTATCCTATTATATCTCAGGCAAGTATCGGGGGGATTTCATCCCTTGAAATATTTAAATCTTGCGGATATGAGGGCGACCTTGCGAAAATCCAGCGCGATTATCTCGAAACTGTTGAGATAAATGAGGAATTTTTTTCGTTTGCAGAAAAAATATCTAAAAACTACCGACTTGCAATCCTATCAAACGACCCATCAGAATGGTCAGCATTTATCCGACAAAAATTTGATTTAAATAAATATTTCGATGCTATTATAATTAGCGGTGATGTTGGAATGAAAAAACCATCGCCAGAAATATTTTTGCATACTTTAAACATACTTTCCGAGAATGCCAAAAACTGTCTTTTTGTTGATGACCGCCCCACAAATGTTGAAGCGGCGAGTGCCCTTTCACTAAACGGAGTAGTTTTCAAAAATAGTGTCAGCAGCGATTACACAGGTGAATATATCGAGAGCTTTAGCGAGCTAGAGCGCTATATAGAAGCGCATAAATAGCTTCAGATTTCCATTATATTATATCTGAAAAACACCTCTTGATATCATAACTTAAATGTTGAAACTCGCTTTTTTTGTGATATAATTAAGGTGAAAAGGGGTGGTTTTCTTATGAAAAAAACTATTAGTTTTTTATTAGTGTTTTTAGCTTTTGGTTTAATCGGCTGCAGAAATCAAAATGCAAATAGCTCAAGTTCTGTAAATTCTGCTATTTCTTTTACCGACCTTTCAGAGCAAATTCTGTCAATTGACCCTTCAAAAATAGATATTTTAGACGATGAGAAAGTTGGAGTTTCAAACCTCTCATCTCTCACAGCCCCTGAAGATATATTAAATAGGCTATCCGAAATTTTCAAAGATATCGAAGCAACGCAAGTTACATCTGAGCTCATCGACGATTATATTGATTTATCTCTTGATGATTTATATAATATCCGTTTCTTCAAAAACGGCATATCCGAGCTTAGCTCATTTATCTCTTTTGATTTAGGAGAAGAGCGGCTAATTTATAAGGTTGATGATACTGTTTATGATGAGATTTCAAGTCTACTTATAGATATTACTAGCGAGATTTTCCACAAAGAAACTTTTAGCGCTGATGAAACTTTAGTTTTAAACAGCGAGCAAGCAGCGATCAACCTAAACACATTTGGTGGTACCAGCGCATTTGAGACCGATAATCATATAATAATGATATCACCAACCGCTGAGACTAATGCAGTTGAAATTTTTGATAGAAGCAGTGGTGATAGTGTTTTTTATAAGGAAATATCATCTATCGGTTTAAGCGGCAACTCATTTAACAGTACAACAAATACCCTAAGGGTTAATCTGTCCAATTATAGCATCCTTTCGATAACCGCAGACTTTGATGTCAGCGAGAGCATTTTGACGATGCCTGAAGAGTTTATCAAAACAAATGATGAAGCGAATTACCAATCAAACATTTTCTTCGATGGAACGCCAGATGCGAGCGAGCAAAATAATAGATGGTGGGCAACTTGCGATAATACAGGTATACATATTTATCCGACAAATGGCAATCCTCAAGGATATATATTTATCGAAAATACGAAGATAAAAATCGAAACTTACCCGAGCGCTTATTTTGGAAACATCCGCTTTTTAAACGATGGAAAGGTTCTAACTGCTGAGATTATCGTCCCAAGCACACAATCCGCAACCTTTGGACTTTACACTTTAGACCTTAAGACAATGTCGGAACATTTCTATCTCAATATTTTTAGCGTCTCTCCGATTTCTTATAAAGTCGATGATAGATATCTATACATTCAAGGCCATGCTCAAACTTTTATATTTGATGCTGCTGAAGGTGTCATTTCATTTTCAGCACACCCTGATACAGATAACTTTATTTACAGCTACGACAATTCTCAATACTTCTATCAAGATTTTAACTCTGACAACTCAGTTATTTACAGCAGCAACTATCAAGATCCGATAATCGAACTCCCAGAAGATAGCTTAAAATTGCTAGCTGTTACTCGAGATAGCCTTATCTGCCAAACTGAAATATCTGGTAACAAAGAAATAGTTGCATATAAAAGACCTGCCGATGATGAAATTATTCCTTTTAGCTGGAATAGCGATTTATAGATTTACTAAATAATAAAAGCTCAGAAAAGAAACTGTTCTTCTCTGAGCTTTTTTGTTATTGAAAATTTATTTTTACTGCAGTATCATACTGTGTGATACAAAGACAAAATATCTCATTTTTTTGCTAAGTTAAAGTTTTTTTAAAAAGACAAAGCTATACCCAGGCAGCTTTAAGTTGCCAGATAGATTTATAGTTTCATGCGCTGTTTTCGCAAAATCACCTTGAGTTTCGTCACTTGACATTCCATTTTCCATATTCGTTTCCATAGAAACATTCGTCACACTATTTTCTTCAAGTAGATTTTTTCCATTTGTTTCATAGGAAACTAATTTTTCAAAATTTCCAGAAAGCTCTCCGTTATCAAAATATTTCTCTTCACTTCCGATATTTACTGCCAGATACACTTTTTCTCCATCATATTCACGGCATAAAAGCAATGCTTTATTATCTATAACAACATTTCTATATCCACCCCTTGACAAAGGTACGCTCGTAGTGCGGATGGTGCAGAGCTTCGATATTAATTCGGTGAGTCCATTTTCTTTTGGTTCTTCAAAGTATGGTCGCAAATTCCAGTCGCTATCTTTGCGTTTTTCACCCTCTTCGCCCCATTCACTCCCATAATAGATGCATGGGATACCAGGCATCGCAAACAACAGCGAGTAGACAAGTGACAGGTGGTTTTTATCTTTTAGTATTGAAGCTATTCGCGCAACATCATGGTTATCGACAAAAGTCATAAGTTGTTTCCCACGATACAAGCACCAATCTTCACCGCCATACTGCCTGTTAAGCGAATGTGAAATCTCATATAGATTATAGTCGTTGCAAGAGGAGTAAAGCCCCTTGTAGCACTCATAGTTTGTGCAGCTGTGAAGCATCTCGTCGTTTACGATTTGGTTATAGTCACCAAACAGCACCTCACCGATGAGAGCAAAGTCTGCCTTTAATCCACAAAGTTCTCGCCTCATCCTGCGCATAAAATCAAAATCGAGGCTATATGCAACATCAAGTCGCAAACCATCTATATCAAATTCATTAATCCAGCCTTTTATCTTCTCTATTAGAAAATCGCAAACTTCTGGATTTTTAAGGTTTAGCTTTACTAGCTCAAAATGCCCTTCCCAACCCTCGTACCAAAGGCCATCGTTATAGTTTGAGTTACCATCGAAATTTATGATAAACCAGTCTTTATACCTTGAGTTTTGCCGGTTTTCTAAAACATCTAGAAACTGCATAAAGTTTCGACCAACGTGATTAAAAACACCGTCGAGCACTATCCTTATGCCATTTTGGTGCAAAGCATCACAAACCGATTTAAACTGCCCGTTTGTACCGAGCCGCTTATCTATCATGCTGTAATCTTTTGTGTCATACCCGTGATTGTCCGACTCAAAAACGGGATTTAATATAAGCGTGTTCACCGATAATTTTTTAAGATGCGGGATAAAATCTATGATTTTCAAGATATCTGCCGCCCCTTCATTCTCCCCTTCTTTCACTCCACAAAATCCAAGTGGATAGATCTGATAAAAAATGCTATTTTCAAGCCACATGACAAATCACCTCCATAACATCACTATACGCTTATTATACCCCCTTTGCAACAGTTATTTTTATTTGCAATAATATAATATTTATTAATAAAACCCTTGATTATTTGCAAAAAATTGATTAAACTATAGTTGATACCTTCATTTATTAAATAGGAGGAAAAATGTGATGAAGCTAAAGCAGATTTTAGTCGTTGATGATAGCAAATTAAACCAGGTTATCCTGTCTGAGATACTTAAAGATGAATATGAAGTGGTTTGTGTTTCGAGCGGTAAAGAGATGTTTGAAAAACTCGAAGAGACTGATCCGAAATTAATCTTGCTTGATATTATAATGCCAGGCCTTGATGGCTTTGAAGTTATAGAGAAACTAAAGTCAAGTGATGACTATAATAAAATCCCTGTAATATTCATTACCGGTCTCGACGACGCTGCAACCGAGGAGAAAGGGTTTTCTCTCGGAGCTATCGATTATATTACAAAACCATTTAAGGACAAGGTAATAAAAGCAAGAATCCGCTCATATATAACACTGTATGAGTTTATTCGGCAGACTGAAATCCTTGGACAGAATGATGGACTAACTGGCCTTTATAATAAAAACATGACTGAAAAGGTGATTAAAAAGCACCTAGATGAGAATAGCTCTTTAAAAAGTGGCGCCCTTATGATAATAGATGTTGATAACTTCAAGTCTATCAACGATAACTTCGGTCATCTATATGGAGATGCGGTGCTAAAACATCTAGGCACAGCTCTGCGAGAAATTTTTCAAAAGAGCGATGTGCTCGGTCGAGTTGGTGGTGATGAGTTCTTTGTATTTTTGCGAAACTATGGCGATCAATCTGTACTAGAGATGAAAGCGGCAGAAGTTTGTGAGAATTTTGCACGAAGCTATGAGCAAAACGGTCAGGTTATAAATATTTCTGCAAGTGTTGGTATTGCAACAACATCTGACTCAAAAGATTTTGAAACGATTTATAAATATGCCGATATCGCTCTATATAATACAAAGGCTGCTGGCAAAAACGGTTTTAATCTATATACCGGAAACGAGTCACTAGTATATAAATCAGAGAGAACTTCTATTGAAAGTGAAGCAACAAGCGAAGATCCTATGGATAGCATCTCTATATTTAAAGAGAACCTAAAAGAGTATGTCTTTAATCTCGTTGAGGAAACAAAAGTCGCAGAGCAGTCAATTCAATCTATTTTAAATATGATATCTTCCCATTTTAATTTCGATTCGGCTTCTATCTCAAAATTTGATTATCAAGAGGGTTATATTAAGCATATCAAACGATGGATGAGCGGAGATCCTACTTCTGTTTCAGAAACCGAAGATCTGCCTCTTGTCCGTTTTACCGATATTTATAATCTATTTTTCAAGGAAAATCTTCTTGTTTCAACAGATATAGATAATTTCGATATCCTTGGGACCTCAGGTCCTGATGGTTCGATAAGCTATGCCTTTTCGCTAAAAAACAAAAAAATCCTGCTCGGACATATAACATTTGTCAAAAATAATTGTGATTGCGAACTTAATCCAAAGATGAAGAAATCACTTATTGATGTTTGTCAGCAGCTCTCTACTGTTGTTACAAATCAGTTTTTAATTGAAAACTCTATTCGTCAAAAAGATAATTTAGCAGCAGTACTCGATAATATCGAAGAACCTGTTTATGTTGCGACAAAGGATAATTTTAAACCGCTATTTATGAACAAAGCAGCTCGTGAAGCCGATATAAAAATGCACGGTCGTTCATGCTTTAAGTCGGGAGATGGTGAGTGTCATAGCTGTCCGCTTAAAAAAGCTATGGCAGTTGGCGGTAGCTATGAAGATGATGAGGTTTACTGCAAAGAGATTTTATGGTCAGGTTCATTTAAGGCATATATTATCCGCCATAAAAAGCAGATTTAGTGTAAAATTTTCCTTACACGCTATTAAAAAAATAAACACATTTTTATTGTATACTAAAAAAAGTTAAACTATAAATTATTAATGCTATTGGAGGGCGCCCCCTGAATGCTAAGACTGGGAATAGATATCGGGTCAACTACACTTAAATATGTGGTAGTTGACGAAAATGATAATATCTTATTAAAAAACTACGGAAGACATTTCTCGAAGATTAATGAAAAAGTACTAGAACTTTTACAGGAGATAGAAAAAGCATTTCCAAGCGAAAAAACATTTAATGTGAAAATATCTGGCAGTGCTGGAATGGGGTTTGCAAACGAGATGGGAATCCCATTTGTTCAGGAAGTTTACGCTACTAATCTTTCTGTTAAAAAGCTTCTACCAGGTACCGACGTTGTTATAGAGCTCGGAGGCGAAGATGCGAAAATCATCTTTGTTTCGGGCCTTTTTGAAGTTCGCATGAATGGCAGTTGCGCTGGAGGGACTGGTGCATTCATCGATCAGATGGCAACCCTTTTAAAGATAACTCCTACCGAACTTAACGAGGCGGCAAAAGGGTATGAAAAGATATATTCGGTAGCTTCTAGGTGTGGTGTTTTTGCAAAGAGCGATATTCAACCGCTCTTAAACCAAGGTGCTGCGAAAACCGATATCTCAGCCTCTATCTTCTATGCTGTTGTAAATCAAACTATTGCAGGTCTTGCTCAGGGACGCGATATCAAGGGTAATGTTGTCTATCTTGGGGGGCCTCTTTCCTTCTTTTCAGAGCTTCGAGAGGCTTTTGATAAAGTTCTAAATCTAAAAGGCGTTTGGCCTGAAAACTCGCTTTACTATGTTGCCCTTGGAACTGCTTTTTCCCCTGAAGAAAGCGAAGTTAGTATATCAGAATTCGAAGAGAAACTTCACAGTTTTCACGGCAGCAACAACTATGAAAGTTGTCCTCCTCTATTTTCAAGTGAAGAGGAATACATAGCGTTTAAGAAAAGACATCGCTCTGGTGAAAAGCTTGTCTATGCACAGGCTACGGGCGACTGCTACATAGGTGTCGATGCAGGCTCTACAACTCTAAAGGCTGTTGTTATTAACTGCGATGAAGAAATTATATATTCGAAATATATGCAAAACGGTGGAAACCCAATTCCGCTTGTGCGAGATTTTCTCCTCGATGTTTACGAGAGGTTTCCAGGGATACAAATAGCAGGCTTTGCCTCAACTGGATATGGCGAGGAGATTATTAAAAATGCATTTCACGGCGATATTGGAATAGTTGAGACTATCGCCCATTTTACTGCTGCAAAAAAATACAATCCTTTAGTTGATTTCATCATAGATATTGGTGGACAGGATATAAAGTGCTTTAAAATTCGAAATGGAACTATCGACAATATATTTTTAAATGAGGCTTGTTCTTCAGGCTGTGGTTCTTTTCTACAGACATTCGCAGAGACGCTTGGATATAATATTGAGGAGTTCGCAAACCTTGGTATCATGGCCCTGCATCCTGTTGATCTTGGTTCTAGGTGCACTGTTTTCATGAACTCTTCTGTAAAACAGGCGCAAAAAGACGGCGCAACTATCGATAACATCTCCGCTGGACTTTCGATAAGCGTTGTTAAAAATGCATTATATAAAGTCATTCGCGCAACTGATGCAAAGAGCCTTGGAGAGCATATTACCGTTCAGGGTGGAACATTTTTAAACGACGCTGTTCTTCGCACCTTTGAGCGCGAGATTGGCGGCGAGGTTGTAAGACCTCCTGTTGCTGAGCTTATGGGAGCATTTGGAGCGGCACTTTATTCTCGACAAAACGTTAAGGGAAAGAGCACGATATTATCATATAATTCGCTTAAGTCATTTACCCATAAAGCGGAGGCTGTTACCTGTAAGCTATGTCAGAATCGCTGTAAACTAACTGTTAATATATTTGATGACGGACGTCAGTTTATCGGCGGAAATCGCTGCGAAAAACCACTTATGCTAAAGAATCCTGATAAAAAATACAACCTCTATAAGCACAAGACAAAACTTCTTACAAAGTACTCTGAAAACAAGGGTAGTAGAGGCAGTATCGGTATCCCTCTAGGGCTTAATAACTATGAGCTACTCCCCTTCTGGCACACATTTTGGAGTGAGCTTGATTTCTCGCTCGTCGTTACTAAACCATCGACTCGAGCAGTATATCTTAAGGGTCAGCACACCATTCCATCAGACACTGTCTGCTACCCTGCAAAGATTGTCCACGGACATATCGAACAGCTAATAGAAGCTAAGGTAGACACTATTTTCTATCCTTGTATGAGCTACAATATAGATGAAAATTTAGGGGACAACAATTATAACTGCCCAGTTGTTGCATACTATCCTGAGGTTATTGGCGCGAATGTAGAGGCGCTTTTTGGAACGCGGTTTATCAAAGATTACGTTGGTATCCACCGCAAAAAAGATTTTCCGAAGAAGATGTTTGAGCTACTCTCGAAACATTTTTTAGATATCAATAAAACTGAAGTGAAAAACGCTTCAGATAAGGCGTATGCGGAATATGAAAACTATCTAAACGAAATTCGCAAAAAAGGCGCTGAATATATCGATATCGCTAAGCGAAATAATATGCCTATTATCGTTCTCGCAGGCAGACCATACCATCTAGATCCTGAGATTAACCATGGTATTGATAAGCTTATCTGTGAGCAGGGCGCTGTTGTTGTGAGCGAAGAGGCGGTTAGCTATCTTGTTGAGAAAAGCCATACAAATGTTCTCAACCAGTGGAGTTACCATTCAAGGCTTTACGCGGCGGCAAACTATGTTGCTGATGAGAGCTATAACGACATAAACCTTGTGCAACTTGTTTCGTTCGGCTGTGGACTTGATGCTATAACCACCGATGAGACAAGAGAGATTTTAGAGCGCAAAAACAAAATATATACCCAGCTAAAGATTGATGAGATAACAAATCTAGGGGTTGTGAAAATAAGACTTCGCAGTCTTTTTGCTGCAACAAGAGGAGTTTAAATGGAGAGAATCGAATTTACAAAAGAGATGAAAAAGAATTACACGATTCTTTTTCCAAATATGCTCGACATCCATTTTAGGATACTGCAAAAGATATTTGTTCGAAACGGATATAATATTGAGCTTCTAACAAACACCGATTCTTCGGTTATAAACGAAGGTCTACGATATGTTCATAATGATACCTGCTACCCTGCACTTTTAACTATAGGACAGATGATTTCCGCCCTTAAGAGCGGTAAATACGATGTTGAAAAAACAGCTCTAATCATGACTCAAACAGGTGGTGGGTGCCGAGCTTCAAACTATATCCATCTTTTGCGCAAAGGGCTTGCAAATGCAGGACTCTCACAGGTTCCTGTTATTTCCCTAAACCTATCTGGACTTGAAAAAAACAGCGGATTTAAAATATCGCTATCGCTGCTCCGTCAAGGACTTGCAGCTATTGTTTATGGCGATCTTTTAATGCTCCTTAAAAACCAAATTCAGCCCTATGAAAAGAACAAAGGCGAAACTATGCAGATGGTTATAAAATGGGTTGATTATATCTGCGAGATTTTTCTTGATAAAAAAGGGGTTAGCGGTCGAGATATTGCAAAGTATTCAAAGGAAATAGTAGCTGACTTTGAAAAAATCGAGGTTCTCGATATAAAGAAGGTACGTGTTGGAGTTGTAGGCGAGATATATGTTAAATACTCAGCTCTTGCAAACAACAACTTAGAGCAATTTTTAGAGTCGCAGGACTGCGAGGTTATGGTGCCAGGTCTTATCGGATTTATGATATTTAAGTGCGATAATCGACTGGAAGATATAAAGCTTTATGGTGGCAATGGCGTAAAAAAAGCAGTTGTCGAGAAGGCTATGAAATTTTTCCTTTCATTCGAAAAGCATGTTTTAGGGGCACTTCAAGGCAGTCGGTTTATCTCCCCCACCCCATATTACCACCTAAAAGAGCTAGTAGAACCGGTTATCG
This sequence comes from uncultured Oscillospiraceae bacterium, assembly GCA_964369435.1. Lineage (GTDB taxonomy): Bacteria > Bacillota > Clostridia > Oscillospirales > Ruminococcaceae > CAYJGN01. The sequence goes on from CAYJGP010000011.1 coordinate 24,625, forward strand.
GCTATGGATGCAAGATGGGTGAAGGTTGGCTTTTAACTGCTGAAATTTTAGAGCTTATCGAGCAAGGTTATGGTAATGTTGTTTGTGCACAGCCTTTTGGATGTCTACCAAACCATATTGTCGGTAAAGGGATGATAAGGAAAATACGCACCCTTTATAAAGATGCAAACATCGTTTCAATCGACTATGACCCAAGTGCTACAAAGGTAAATCAAGAAAACCGTATAAAACTAATGCTCGCTGTTGCAAAAGAGCAGCTTTAGAGGTGGTTTATGTTTGATTTAGTTCCGATAATCCTTTTATCTTTACTCGCTTTTATCGTTTTTGGCGCTCTTTTCTTATATTTTAAACTCCGCTCGATAAAACGCAAATATTTTGGCAACACCGATATTTTGGGTATGGCAAAAAAAGGTGAGCTAGAGCTTTTGGAAAACCCAAAATCGCTCTCAGGTGTTGAATCGCTTGTTCGTCCGCAAATTTTAGAGGATTTTCCAAACTTCTCGCTTGATGAACTTCTTGCAAATAATAAAGATGAAATTTTCACCTACTATACTGCCCTTAAAACTGGGGATTTCACCCATTATGAAGATAAGAAGAATGTCAATGATAAAATTGCGGCAACTCATTCCTTTTGGGTTTCAAAAGAAATAGAAGTTAAAAGCACAGATTTTCACAGGCAGGTTGTCAGCAGTTACAGGAAGAACAGCGACACTGCTACTATTCGAATCCAAGCAGCTATTATGCAAAGGCGAGTTGATAGCGAAAATAAAACTCCAAAAAAGGTACAGCTGCGTATTGAAACCGAATGGGTGAATATACTTGACCACAGCAACTTCAATATGGAGGGGGTCACATCGGCATCTTGCCCAAACTGTGCAGCACCACTTGTTGGAAAAGACTTTATAAACTGCCCTTACTGCGGCAGTGAGATTATTAAAGATTTTAGGACTGCTTGGGTTTTAACTTCAATTGGAGAAAAATAAACTTTTACTCGGATATTAATTTATATCCGAGTTTTTTAATGCAACTTTTCTCCACAGCCTATTAGGTTAGCGCCAGCCCGCCGCACAATAAGGGCAAACCCTTATTGTGCCATGTCCCCCTTGGGGGACATGGCACAATACCCAGACCGAAGGTCTGGGTATTGCGGCGGTATAACCGGTTATCGGCTGTGGTGCCAGTCGATCAGCAACCTCAACCGAAAAGGGCTTAAACTTTTTAATTAAAAGCTTAATATCAAAAGTAGAGTATTAAAAATAAACCGTCTACTCTGTCGAAAACTATCGAATACTGCCCATAATTTCACAATACCTATCTTTTTTCATAGTATAGTA
>CAYJGP010000012.1:0-3121 GCA_964369435.1 uncultured Oscillospiraceae bacterium
CCAGGTAACAATTTTTATAATTGTGTTTATGCTACCAAGGTTGAACAGGTAAATTCTTAAAAATAATTCAATAATTTTATAAAAGCAAAACTACCAACATCAACTTTGATATTGGTAGTTTATTTACTAGTAGACGTATACTCCGCCTATTTTTTAGTTATAAAACAATCTCTATAGTTGTTCCTTCGCCTTCAACACTCTCGGTTTTAATAAAACCGCCGTGCCGCTCAACAATATGTTTAACAATAGACAGTCCAAGTCCAGTGCCTCCGGTCTTTTTGTTTCGCGATTCATCAACTCGATAGAATCTCTCGAATATTCTGTCTATCTGCTCTTTAGATATTCCGATACCTGTATCTTTAAATGTCAGATGCACTCTATCATCTTTATCAAAGACGCGAATTATAACATCTCCACCTATTTTATTGTATTTTATCGCATTATCTGTAAGATTATAGGCAAGTTCGTAAATAAGCTGTGGATTACCGAGCAAAAATAGATCTTCTCCCTCAACATCAATCTTTACCTTCTTCTCACCTGCTTTAATCTCAAGCCTTTTCGCAGCATCTTTTACAAGGTTTGTGATATTGAACTCCTCTGTAGGTATATCGGTATTCATCTCATCGAGTGACGAAAGCTTGATAATATCCGCAATAAGCTCAATTAGTCTATCTGTCTCATCTTTGATGTTTTGAACAAAATGAAGTCTGTCTACCTCTTTTACCATTCCTCCAAGTAGCATCTCTGCTATTCCTTTAATTGAGGTTAGTGGTGTTTTCAGCTCATGCGAAACATTTGCTGAGAACTCTCGGCGAAGTTTTTCAGCCTTTGCCCTATCGGTGATATCGATAAATAGAATTATTCCCCCGCCCTCATACTCAACAGGGCTTGTTATCACATTGTATATTTTACCGTTAATCTCTAGGTGTTCATGGATATTTTGTCCATCTTTTATAGCATTATATGCTGCTATAATCTTTGGATTTCTGCTTATCTCAAAAATGCTTTTACCATGGCAGTCGCCCTTGAAATCAAACAACTCCAATGCACTATCATTCGAGAGGATAACATGTCCTGAAACATCGAGGAGCAAAACACCCTCCGACATATTCTTAACTATTGTATCCGCTGTGCTCTTGCTATTTTCAAGATCACGGCTTTTTTTCTCTATTTCAAAACGCTGGTCTCGTATTTTCTGCATAAACCCTGAGAGTTCATCATAATATGCGGTCTCGTTGCTTGTAAAATCAACGTTATTTAACGGAGCAATTATCTTGTTTGTTGTAATCCTTGATATTATTAAACAAGCAAGCAGTGTAACTACGATTAGCAAAACGATAAACGGAAATAGATCGAATAAAATTGCAGATGCAGTTGCAGCTGTTTGCGATATGCGCACGGTATTGCCAGCATCATCTAAAATCGCAGTATAGTATGTTCTATGTCCTATCGTCGCTGAATCGCGAACACTAAACCCATACCCATCACTTTGAGCTTCGATAATCTCTTCACGGTCCGCATGATTTTCCATCTGCTCCTCGTCGGCATAACTGTCATACATAACAGTACCATCAGGTGCGATATAGCTTATTCTAAAACTGCTTTCATACCCTATGCTATCAAGGTATCTTACAGGATCTTCACTTGCATTTATTGAAACAGCTATTATTTCAGCTTTTGCAAGCGTTTCAGCTGACATACTTCTCTCAAGTGACTGTCCGTAAACCATATATACACCGGCTATTAGAATGGCGCTAAATGTCATAATTGACATCCAGATACTAAAGTAAATCCTTCTGCGTAACTTCATCTTTTCCACCTTAATTTAAATTTCATAAAATAAATAATCGCTAAAATTATCTCAATTCTATTATCCTTTTGTTGTAGCGATATATATTTGTTTTTATAGCAGTAGACGGTTCTTATGTTTTTCAAAGCATGTTTTTTGTAAATTCTAATTTCGCCTTGTTTCCCAAACCATCAAGCTCATCCATATCATCATCGAACCCTTGTACACTGCTATAGGGTATTACCTGCAATTTGTTTTTAAAACTATCAGCAGTTGCGCCCTTTTCCACAGATAATACCAGCTCTGTTTCTTATGGATTTAGCCGCCTATTTTATAACCCACGCCACGTACAGTTTCGATTATCTCGCCGCGTGCACCAAGTTTTTGTCGAAGTGTTTTTATATGCATGTCCACTGTTCTGCTCTCGCCTTCATACTCATATCCCCATACAGAGAAGAGCATTTTATCCCTTGAGAGAACTATACCTTTATTCTCGATAAGGTAGCAAAGCAGTTTAAACTCTTTATTTGTCAATGTAACAGGTTCATCTAAAACCTTCACAACATGGCGTAGTTTATCAATAGTTACGCCATTGTGTGAAAGATCATTTTCTTGTTGGCTGCTATACCTGCGAAGAACTGCTTTTATCCTTGAAACAAGCTCAAGTATTCCAAACGGTTTAGAGATAAAATCGTCCGCACCTGCATCAAGACCTAAAACCTTATCAAATTCAGCTGTTTTTGCTGTGAGCATTATGATAGGCACAGAATTATCACTTGCTCTTATTTTTTTAAGGATGGCCATTCCATCTTCGCCTGGAAGCATAATATCTAATATTACAAGGTTTGGCTTATCATTATTAAACGTCACAAAAAAATCATCTGAAGACTCAAAACCCATCGCCTCAAAACTTGATGATCTCAGTGCATATACCACCATATCTCGAATGCTTTTATCGTCTTCAACAATATATATTTTATCCATTAATAACCTTCTTGTATTTATGCTCGCCCTTGAGCGAGAAAATTACCCACTCTGCTATATTTGATGCGTGATCTCCTATTCTCTCAAAGTATTTCGCAACCATTAAGAGATCAAGTGCCTGCTCGCCGTTGTTTGCATCTTTAACAATAAGATCTATTAAATTATTTTTTATTTTAACAAACAGAGCATCAACTATATCATCACTTTCAATAACCTGTTGTGCAAGCTCTAAGTCTTTCTTCACAAAAGAATCAATCGAGTTTGTAACCATTTTAACAGTCGCCTCAGCCATTAAAGGTATGTTTTCAAGCTTTTTTATATACTCTTTATCATATAAATGCAGAGATA
>CAYJGP010000012.1:3131-3558 GCA_964369435.1 uncultured Oscillospiraceae bacterium
ATCGGTTATAATTTTTAACACTGAGGAAATAAGTCTTAGATCTCCTGAAAAAGGTTGCTGCGATAACAAAAGCTTTAAACAGAAAGACTCTATCTCTTTCTCATACTGGTCAACCTCATCATCTTTTTCTATAACGCTAAGCGCAAGCTCTCTGTCTTTGAGGGTTAAAGATTTTGAAGCAGACGCTATCGCCGTTTCAATTAAGCTCCCCATCGTAATCAGTTTATTTGACAGCTCCATTAATTGTATGTCAAATTTATTCCTCATCTTTACACCAATACCTTTCTTCAGTTAATGCGATTAATTCTACCCTCATTTTTATGTAAACTGTTCGTAAAAAATGCACCAAAAAAGTTTTTTTCAGAAAAAATTATAACTTGTATTTGTAAAACACTATGAACTATATTGTAAAATTGTTGTAAAATTT
>CAYJGP010000012.1:3568-7361 GCA_964369435.1 uncultured Oscillospiraceae bacterium
ATTTACAACACAAATATGAGCTCCGCTTATATAGATACTTTAGCTTAAAATATCGTCCTCTCTTATTGCCATTGCGTTAAGAGTTTTTTCTAAGAGCACATCTAGTTCAATCTCTAAATTCTGCGCGCCATTTGATATAACCTCTCTGCTACAACCCGCTGCAAATTTCTTATCTTTAAACTTCTTTTTCAAGCTTTTAAGCTCCATATCTTTGCAACTTTTTGATGGTCTCATAAGCCTTGCTGCGTGAATAATGCCTGTTAGCTCATCTATCGCAAAAAGCACCTTCTCCATATAACTCTCAGGTTTAACATCACTACATATACCGTATGCATGGCTTACAACCGAATTTATAAAACTGTCATCAAAACCATTGTCCCGTAGTATCTGCGGCGCTATTTTACAATGTTCATCTGGGTAATTTTCAAAATCAATATCATGAAGCAGCCCCACCTTTTTCCAATACTCTTCATCCTCTCCAATCTCTTTTGCAAAGAAACCCATAACTTCACTAACAGTCTTTGCATGTAAAATCAGATAAGGTTCTGTGGTATTTTCGGCTAACAACTTATAACATTCATCTAAATTTTTCATATTCTACTCCGTTTTTTTATATTTATTATATCATCTTTTCTCCTAGATGCAAAGAGATCTTAGTAAAATAAAGCTTCTTAGTATGTAAAATTTGGTCTCGAAGCTTACATCTTATGCATAGAATGGTTTAAGAGAATTGTATATACAGCTCTCTAATAAATGAGGTGATTTAGTGGAAATAAAAGGAATCGATGTTTCAAAGTTTCAAGGAGATATCGACTGGAAAAAAGTAGCGGCAGATGGATATAAATTTGCAATTATTCGAGTCGGCTGGTGTGGCTATGACGGTTTGATAACAACAGGCTTTGATGCTTATTTTGATAAAAATATGCAAGGCGCAACAGAGGCAGGTCTTGATATTGGCGTTTATCTATACAGCTACGCAAAAACCCCAGAGGCTGCACAAATAGCAGCTGGAGAGGTGCTTCGATTTGTCGCTCCGTATAACCTTCTATACCCTATCTTCTTTGACTTTGAAGATGCTGAGCTTTACTCTGGATTTAGCAGAGATTTAAATACTCGCATCTGTGAGGGATTTTTAGATGAAATAGAAGCAAACAACTACTATGCTATGTTATACAGCTACACCTATTTTTTAACTGCATATCTCGATATGGAAACTCTTAGTAAATACGATTTATGGGTAGCAGATTATCGCGGCTATGTTGGATATACTGGAAGTTATGGCATCTGGCAATATAGCTCAACTGGTTCTGTCGATGGAATTGTTGGAAATGTTGACCTCAATATATCATATAAAGATTATCCAGAGCTTATAAAAGCGGCTGGTCTGAATGGACAAAAATCAACAACTCCTCCATTTAGCGAAGAGCCCACCGCATTACTAATAGGCTTTGCATCAACTGGTGATATAAACTATTTTGTCAGTCTTTGTGCTAGTTTAAACCTTGAAATAGTGAAAAACGAAGATGGATTTATCACAACTGCACCAGCAACTGCTGATATTCAGATCGCTTTAATAGATGCTGCAAACAGCCTTGTAGTTGCTATCGCACCTATCTATTCAGAGGAGGATGACTGCGAAGAGCTTAAGGCTCTAAATGATAGTCTCAAAGCCGAAATAGAAGAACTCAATAAAGAGATAGAAGGCATTAAAGCGACTGTTGCTGAAATTCGAAAATTATGCGACACAATATAGTTTTTAGGAGTTAAAGATGAAAATAAATCTAAAAGTGCGGGCTAAAAACCCCTGTTTCTGGGTAAACATTACCCTTTCTATAGTAATGCCAGTACTTGGCTACTTCGGCCTTACAGCTGCTGAGTTAACAAGCTGGGGAGTTTTACTTGATACTTTTGTTTCGGCTATCATGAACCCTTATGTTTTAATCCTTGTTGCTACAAGCGTTTGGAATGAACTACACAATCCAACCACGAGAGGTTATTCTGATAGCACAAAAGTTTTGGAGTATACAGAACCTGAGCAAAGCTAACTTTTAATATCTAAAAAACCGTTTAAAAAGGCGATTTGGAGATGCTCCAAATCGTTTTTTGCAGTTATACTAAACTAACTTATTGAGTTTAATTAAATTATCTGATACAATTAATTTGTAAGTTATAAACAGTGTATGAAAGGTGAGTTTATTATGGAATGTAAAATAGCTGAAATCAAAGAGTATTGCCCATGTAAGAATAGCGAATGTCCAAGATACGGTAAATGTTGTGAATGTGTTGCCGCTCATAAAACAAGCGCTTATCTGCCTGCATGTCTTCGCCATTTCACAGAAGAAAAGAAATAAAGAAATATTTTATAAAAAAACCTGTCTTAATATTTAGGAGGGTATTTTATGAAAAAAATATTTTTATTATCTTTAGCAGTTATCTTGTTTTTGGTTGGGTGCACCGACGAAGAGACAGAAGGCCCTGTAACTCCTGATATCGGAGAGGACTTAAAGCCGGTTATCTATTTATACCCTGAAGAGCCAACAGAAGTGACCGTTAACCTTCAGTACAACGGCGAGCTAACCTATACCTACCCTACATACGATTACGGTTGGAGCGTTACCGCATATCCCGATGGTAAAATCATAGATGATGGAGATGAATATTCTTATCTCTTCTGGGAGGGCATTAGTGATGTTCAGTATGATTTGAGCCGTGGTATTGTTGTTGCGGGCGTTGATACTGAGGACTTTCTAAGGGAAAAACTCGCTTTTATGGGGCTTTTGCCGCATGAATATAACGAGTTTATCGTTTACTGGGTTCCGCTTATGAAAAACAATGCATATAATCTGATTTCATTTCAAGGTGACATTTACACCGGAAACGCAAAACTTGATATATCACCTACCCCAGATAGCCTTCTTCGTGTCTTTATGGCATATAAACCGCTTGACTCTTTTATCGAAATTGAAGAACAACAGCTCTCTTCTTTTGAAAGAGAGGGTTTTGTAGTTGTTGAATGGGGAGGTGCGATTGTTGATTAATATTAAAAGTATCATTATCGCTATAAGCTTAATAGCTCTATTCTCATTAGCTACAGGTTTATATGATTATTCAAGGGTGTCAAGTTTTGAAAAACCGATATTTACCATATCGCAAACTGCAGACGATGGCGGAAGTGGAAGCTATTATGGCCTTGGCTACTCTGTACACTTAAGCGGAGAACTTCGAGATGGCGAGTACTATCTTTACCAGTATGTTTATAGTGTTTTCGGAATTCCCATCGCCAATATATCAAGACCATAACTTCTATTAGCAATTTAAAACAAGTGTGAGCATTAAAGTTCACACTTGTTTTTTTATGTAACTATCCCCTTATTAATAATTTTTTTATTTTATTGTTGACATAACTGTTCATACTGTGTATACTGTGTATATAACGTATATACAGTTATGGAGTTCATATATGAAAATTATTATCAGCAATTCAGACGGATCCCCTATCTACTCACAGATTTATGATAGCATTAAATCAGCTATTATAAGCGGGGAAATAGACAGCAACGCACCACTCCCCTCTATCCGTTCACTAGCAAAAGACTTAAAGATAAGTGTAATAACAACAAAGCGCGCATACGATGATCTTGAGCGCGATGGATTTGTCTACACAATTGCCGGCAAGGGTTCTTTTGTTGCGCAAAAAAACAAAGAGATGATGCGAGAATCGACTATTAAAGAGATAGAAGAGCAGCTATTAAAGATCGCTAAACTCGCAAAAGCCGCATCTCTTTCAAAAGAT
>CAYJGP010000012.1:7371-16937 GCA_964369435.1 uncultured Oscillospiraceae bacterium
AATCTCAAAACTACTTGATATTTTTATCGATGAGTAGTTGAGTTACAAAAGATATTTGGAGATTAACTATGAATGCAATTGAAATAAAAAATTTATCAAAGAATTACCATAACTTTTCACTTAAAAATGTCACATTCTCCTTACCAGCAGGCACTATTATGGGGCTTATTGGCGAGAATGGCGCTGGAAAGAGCACAACTATAAAGCTTATTATGGATGCTATTAGAAGAGATGGCGGCGAAATTACAGTTCTTGGTTGTGATAATCGCACACCACAGTTCACCGATATAAAACAGGATATCGGAATCGTACTAGATGAAGCTTATTTTCCTGAAGTTTTAACTATCAAATCGATTGAGAGCATCATGAAAAACATCTACAAAAACTGGGATACTAACCTTTTTAGTGATTATCTTAAAAAATTCACACTCCCAACCGACAAGAAGTTTATCGACTTTTCAAGGGGAATGAAGATGAAACTTGCAATAGCCGTTGCCCTATCCCACCGTCCAAAGCTGCTTATTCTCGATGAAGCCACAAGCGGACTTGATCCAGTGGTGCGAGATGAAATTTTAGATGTGTTCTTTGAGTTTACACGAAATGAGGATCACTCGATCATACTATCCTCACATATAATTAGCGACCTTGAAAAGGTTTGTGATTATATAACTTTTATGCACGCTGGAGAGGTTGCTATCTGCGAAGAGAAGGATATTATCCTTGAGAGGTATGCTATCTGCAAACTTAATGCCGATGAATTTGAGTCCCTTCCGGATACTGCTATTATCACAAGCAAAGCAACCTCTTATGGCTATGAAACTCTTGTATATAGAGATAAGATTCACGAGAGCATCAAAACCGAAAAAACGACACTTGAAGATATTTTTGTCTTTATGTCAAAGGAGGGATTTTAGATGAAAGGATTAATTCTAAAAGATATAAGCATTATTACAAAGCATCTAAAAATATTTCTTCTGCTTATAGTTTTTCTTTCAATATCAAGTGCAGGTTCTCTTGCATTTTTCGCTTTTTTCTACGGAGCAATGCTTCCATCAACCGCTTTTGCCTATGATGAGCGCTCAAAATGGAATGATCTTGCAACAATGTTTCCAATAAAGAAGAGCGATATTGTATTTTCAAAATATCTGTTCGGATACCTAGCTATTGCTCTTTGTGGTATTATTATAGCTACTAGCGCTATATTGGGTCCTTTAGTTATAAAAATTGAGAGTACAATTAATTTAAACATGTTTATTCTTGCTCTATCAACATCCCTTTATTTTATAGCTATAAACCTCTTTTTAAACTTCAAGCTCGGAGTTGAAAAATCGAGAATCTTTCTTGTGATTATGCTTATCGGTATAAGTTTTTTCGCATCGAGAATAATGGTTGCCAACAACTTAAGCTCCGACCTTCTCACTTCTATCTCCTCTCCACAACTATCGACATCTTCGCTTTTCATACTGGGTGGCGCTATTGTAGTTAATATAATAAGCATTAAGTTCTCAACTTTTGTATTTGAAAACAAATAAAATTATCGCCTTTAACAGGGCGATTTTTTTATCGCAAAATGTTATACTATATGCGACCTTTTATATTTTTTTGCGTTATTTAGGGTGAAGGGGGTAATATAATGAATGATGAAAAAACAATAAATCTATACTTACAGCGAAATCCCGATGCAATATCACAGACCGCCACCCTATATGGCGAGCGAATTTTTCGGATTGCACTTTCAATAACCTCAGATGAAGAGGATAGCAAAGAGGCAGAAAACGATACCTATCTCGCCGCGTGGGACAGCATACCACCAAACAGACCTTACAGCTACCTTTTTTCATTCTTATCAAAAATAGTCCGCAACCTCTCGATTGATATTTTGAGGAGAAAAAATGCCACAAAGCGTGCAGCAAATATAATATCTATAACTTTCGAACTCGAACAATCTATCCCGTCATCAGATAGCACCGAGAGAGCATCTGAAGAGGGCGAGGTAGTATATGCTATTAATTCGTTTTTAGAAAGATTATTGGAGAGGGATAGAGTTTTGTTTATCCGCAGATATTTTTTTGCTGAAAAAATCAACGAAATAGCAACTAGGTTTTCTCTATCTGAGAGCCTTATTAAATCATCTTTGGCGAGAAGCCGCAAAAAATTGCTAAAACACTTTGAAAGTGAGGGTATTACAATATGAAAGGGTTCGATTTATTTCAAAAGTTTAGTGGAATTGATGACAAATATATAATAGAGAGCGAAAGCTATAAGAAAAAAAGCGTTATTAAATCATTTCCGTTTATCGCCGCCGCTTGTTTTATAGTTGCAGTATCGGCTGTACTATTAATGATGCCAAGAGATAGCGATAAGCTAGAAGTTCTAACGATACCAATCGAGTTTAATAGTTCTATGGGATATGAAGGATACAGCGCTTATGATATCCATGATATTTCTTTTAACAATCCGGTAGGTGATGGTAGCGAAATAGAAGAGCTTGTCGTTTATGCAAATAAATATATTAAAAGCAGCTTTAATAACGTATCCTCTCCTGATTATGAAGCTATGCAAACACTTCTGATAGAAACCGCAAAAAACCTTGGACTGGACACAGACAATCTAGTTATTCAAAACAATGCATATACCGATGAAGAGATTGCAGAAGTGCTTGAAAAAGCTGCATTTATTCCAAATGAAGAGATTGAAGATATCCCTGATGGAATGGAAATAACAACCCTTGATGACGGCAGAGTGCACATAGGACCTATCGGTGAATTTCTATTAACTGAATATTATGTCGAGAGCGAAGGCATAAAAATTTCTGTCGATACCACCCTTGAAACAACGGTAGAGTTTGATAAATCAATCGTGCAAAATCTCTATTGCGATGACAACTACGAAGATTTAGCCGCTGCAGCGACACAAATTATCAAAACACTATCGGATTTTATAGATATGGAAAATCCGCAGATTGATGTTCGTGGCGGTGGATATAATATCTATGGGGAGCGCAGCTATGATATATTCATCTATGAAGGCGATGAGAGCGATTTCGATATATCAACAAATTATAAGTTTGATTATATTTGGTTTATGGTTTCAGAGGATGGCAGTGTTACAAAGGCCGTTAAATATTCAACCGACATACTAAAGCCTATCGCCAGCTACCCTATTATCTCAGCTGATGAAGCAGAGACACTTCTAATTCAGGGACATTATACTTCAACAGTAGCTGATATCGCACCAGAAGCGGATCTAATTTTAAGGGCCGAGCTTGTTTATCGAAACGATAGCGAACTTTCGATATTTATCCCCTACTATATGTTCTATGTTAAGCTACCTGACCGAAAAGACTCAAAGCTTAATCTCAACAGCTATGGCGCATACTATGTTCCAGCAGTTGAGAGTGAGTATATAGAAAACATGCCGCTCTGGAATGGAGATTTCAACTAACAGCGATACCAAAAAAGAGGGCTAAAATCTTGCATAATCGCTTGATTTTAGTCCTCTTTCATTTTTCTAGCGGTCTATGGTAAATATATTTAAACCACTTTACTTTAAAACTACAATTTCATATTCATCTGTACCAATGCCCATTTTTTTTGCATGAGTAATACATACTTCCCAGTTTGTTGTGGGGTGCATAACTTTAAAATGGTCACTATGGCTGTGGCAATCACAGTCTTTCTTCGCCTTATCACCAACAAAGCTGTTGTGATAGGCAGTCTCTTTATTACATAGGTCCGCACAAACTCTATCGAGTGCAACAGGGTCGAATGAAGCGAGCATCCCAACATCTGGGATAATAGCCGCATCGTTTTCTGCATGACAATCACAATAAGGCGATACATCAACGATAAGACTTATGTGAAAACTCGGTCTATCTTTTATAACAGCAGTTGCATACTCTGCTATTTTTTTATTAAGATCGTCGTTTGAAGAGTTCCACTCAACTGCTATAGCATCGAATGCACATGCTCCAATACATCTGCCACAACCGACACATTTCTCTTTATCGATGAAAGCTTTTTTATCATCATCAAAAATTATAGCATCATGTGCGCACATCTTACTACATAGTCCGCACCTCTTACATGCCTCTTTGTATACCGAAGGTTTCCCAGATGAGTGCATCTCTTTTTTCCCAGCGCGACTACCGCATCCCATACCAAGGTTTTTAAGCGTACCACCAAATCCTGTTGACTCATGGCCTTTAAAGTGAGATAGCGACACTACTATATCAGCATCCATTACCGCCGTTCCAATTTTCGCCTCTTTAACAAGCTCACCATCTATAGATACTAGCGTTTCATCAGTTCCTTTAAGACCATCAGCGATTATTACATGGCAGCCTGTTGAAAACGGAGAATACCCATTTTCATAAGCAGCATCTATATGCTCAAGTGCATTTTTTCTTCTGCCGACATATAGTGTATTGCAATCAGTCAGAAAAGGATTACCTCCAAGACTTTTAATCGTGTCCGCAACAACCTTTGCATAGTTAGGGCGCAAAAACGCAAGGTTCCCAGGCTCACCAAAGTGGATTTTAATAGCTGTAAACTTTCCTGTAAAATCAATATTTGCTATTCCTGCTTCTCTTATCAGCTTTTCAAGTTTAATCAATAAATTTGTGCCAGGTAGCGCTCTCATATCACTAAAATATACTTTGCTTTTTTCCATAAATATCACTCTCCAATCTTAATTTACATATATATTTATCCTGCAATTTCATCTTATGAAACAGTTACCACTTAATCTGAGTTGTAGTTTATCAATCTATTAAAGTTACTGTCTTAAAGCAAAATATAGCAAAACAAACTATCTAAAATATTTATCTGCTACTTTCCAGCTGCAAAATCTTGCAGTTCGTTTCCTGTTAATCTGTATGTCGTCCAGTCAGAAAGCGGTTTCGCTCCAAGGGATAGATAAAAATCAATACTCGGTTTGTTCCAGTCAAGGCATGCCCACTCAACTCGTCCACAATTATTCAAAACTGCATCTTTTGCAATATATCGAAGCAGCGATTTTCCGTATCCACGACCTCTTTTATCAGGAGTTATAAATAGATCTTCAAGATAGATGCCACCTCTTCCAACAAAAGTTGAGAAGTTGTGAAAATAAAGGGCAAATCCTATATCTTCACCATCAAGGGTTGCAAAGATAACCTTTGCGATTTTACGCTCAAATATCCATTCTTCAAGAAGTTGTTCTGTTGCAACAACATCTCCCTCCATCTTCTCATAGATAGCAAGTGCCTTAATAAACTGCAATACCTTAGCGCAGTCCGCTCTTGCAGCCTCTCTAATTAAAAACTCACCCATAATTTCACCTCATATTTTTTCTAATCTTATCAATGATACCACAAAATATTATTCTTTGCACAAACTTGTCGCTCCACCGCCCGCAAATCGGCGATAATTATCGCCGGTATCAGCGAAGCTGATATAAAGCGCAAAATGCGCTTTTGCGGGCGGGTGCTGCTATCATTCGCTAAAATCAGCCTTTAAATAAGTTATATCAATCTATAAACTAAATCCTGATAGCTAATATATCTTAACAATATTTTACTACATTAATTTACTATTTAAAAGCATTTTATCACATCTTCTGCTAATTTTATGATATTATATTAAATAGGAGGTGGTTTTATTAAAGAGATAGTAGCGAAAAGTATTTTGGGACAAAAAAACAATATGAATCTTTATAGAGGCTGCTCTCACGGTTGTATATACTGCGACAGCCGCTCAGAAGTTTATCGAAAAACATATAGCTTTGAAGATATTGAAGTAAAATCAAACGCCCTCGCTCTGCTTGAGAATGAACTTAAAAAAAGACGAAAAAAATCCATGATCGTCACAGGAGCTATGACAGACCCATATCTCCCCCTTGAAAAAGAGCTCAACCTCACTCGAAAATCACTCGAACTCATACTAAAATATAAATTCGGTGCCGCAATACTTACAAAAAGCGACCTTATTTTGCGAGATATAGATATTTTGAAAAAACTAAATAAAGAAACGAGAGTAGTTGTTCAGATGACACTCACGACCTACAACGAAGAGCTTTGCAGTATATTGGAGCCAAATGTCTGTGGTACAAAAAGACGCTTTGAAGTACTAAAAGAGCTTGCCAGTGCAGGTATACCAACCATCGTCTGGCACACACCAACACTTCCTCTTATAAACGACTCCCGCGAAAATCTAGAAGGCATTTTAAACTACTGCAAAGAGGCAGATGTTAAAGGTATTTTGACATTTGGCTTTGGAATGACACTTCGGAGCGGAAACCGAGAGTATTTCTATAAGATGCTAGATAGACATTTCCCCTGCCTCAAAAAAGAATATATCAGAAAATTCGGAACGTCCTATGGAATACGAAGCGAAAATAGCACAACTCTCTCAAAAATCGCTCGCAATTTCTGCAAGGAGAATAATATTCTTTTTGGCGAAAAGGCAGTATTTAATTATATCTGGCAGTTCCCTACAGAAGAGCAAATTTCATTTTTTTAACTATTCGCACAATCTGTAGCAAAAGATACCTGTATTCAACTTGATGAAAGCACAAACTAAATATATAAAAATTACAAATATATACTACTCACAAAGAGTATTTTGACATCTTCTGTTATTGCAAAACAAAATAAACACCTTAGTTTATATGTTTTTTATTACGATTTAATATATCCATTTAGCATGGTTAATAAACTTGTTCTTCCCACTCAAACTTATGTTGCAGTATTATTTCATCTGTGCTATATATAAATAAAGATAATGGAGGTTTAATATGGTAGATATTAAAAATTGGTTGGAAGAGTATAGGAAAGCTATAGTTAATTGCTTTGCGAGCAGAGTAGTATTTATTGGATTACAAGGTAGTCACGCCCGAAAAGAGGCATCTGAACAGAGTGATATTGATGTTGTCCTTATTTTGGATAAAGTTGACATGAACGATTTAGTGACGTATAGAGACCTTGTTGCTAAACTCTCGCACCGAGAGCTGCTTTGTGGTTTTGTATCCGGAAGAGATGAGCTTAGATGTTGGAGCGAACATGATTTGTTTCAGTTTTATTTCGATACAGTTGCGATAGATGGAAGTCTTGAAACAATTATCCCAAAAATAACCGAAGAAAACGCGAAACAGGCTTCTTTGGTTGGTGCGTGCAATATTTATCATCTTTGCAGCCATAATTTTTTACATGCTCAAGAGATTGAAACTCTAAAAATATTATATAAATCCGCTTTTTTTGTTATGCAAGCTGATTATTTCTATAAAACAGGTTTATACATAAATAGCCGCCATAAAATGCAAGAAGTAATAGAAGCAGAAGACAAATCTATTTTACAAACATTGCTAAACCCATCTATTATCGACCAAAACACTCTGCAAAAGTACTCTCAAATTTTGCTTGAATGGTCAAAACATCTTATCCTTAAATATGGAACAAAATGAGCATACCCTGCTCAAAGTAAAACTACCACTATCAAAATTTGATAATGGTAGTTTGTTTCTTTTCTGGTGCTATATATTGATTAATTTATTTTATAGGATATATTTAAAAATAACATATCCGCTACATTTCTTTTCTTTTATATACCTGCAACGAAACAAAATAGGATATTATAAGCATAATTATACTAAATAATAGATAAGTTGTTCTGAAAATCAAATTTGTGTTGTACTGTGCTGGCAGTACAAGCCCAACTATTGCACTTGCTCCAACAAAAAGTGCCATTCCAATTCCAACAGATATGAAAAGCAGAATTTCATTTTTATCAACACCAAATATCAAAATAAGCGGCACTAAAAATGTTGGAATCGATAAAGCAAAGGCAACTCCAAAAGTAAATGCATACGAAAGACGCTCATAGTCCGCTACCGCCCCAGTAGTTATATCAAGGGTCACAATATGCACAATTGCAGTAATAACTGCCAATACAAGTCCGATTGAAATAAACAAGAGAAACGAAATATACCTCGCTTTTATAACATCGGTACGCTTAATTGGCAGAGTAAGTTCAAATCTACACCATTTAGATGTCGCATCTTTTTGAATAGCCGTCGCAGCTAGTGCGCCAAATCCACCGAGTTGACCCCCAATAACCGCTGAAACAATCATTTTGTTCGTCAAAGCTCCAATCACTATACCAACTATCGATAGAATAATAGTTAGATGCATACTGCCGCTCACCATATAAAAATTGTTTCTGATAAGACCTTTCATATTAAGACACCTCCTGTGTGATTAGTGGCAAAATTTCATCGATACTCGAGTTATCAACCAAAACATCTGGGAAATTTTTCGTAAAACTCTTTTTATCCTGCACAAGCACCTCAATCTGCAGTCCTCTTTTTCTAAACGCAAGATACTGCGAACTATCAAGCTTATCAAAATCCTCCTGCTTCATTCGTGCAATACCATAACTATATATCAGCTCATCTTTACTCTCCGACAGAATAATCTCTCCGTTATCTATAAACGTGATGTAATCTGCAATCTTTTCAAGGTCACTTGAAATATGAGATGAAATAAGTATCGAGTTGCTTTCATCCTCGACAAACTCTAAAAAAACATCGAGTATCTCCTCTCGTACAACAGGGTCTAAACCAGCTGTCGCCTCATCTAAAACCAAAAGTTTCGCTCGGTGCGAGAGCGCAACGCAAATTGATAATTTCATCGACATACCGCGTGAGAATGTCTTTATCTTTTTATCAGTGGGTAGCTTAAATCTCTCGAGATAACTATAGAATAGCTGCTTATCCCAGTTTGCATAGATATCGCTTAACACCTTTTCAAGCTTCTTTACTGTAAGGACATTTGAAAAATTAAGACTATCGAAAACAACCCCTATATCCTCTCTCAAAAACTTATCGTCATCGGTCATCTCTTCACCAAAAAATTTAACCGTTCCGCTATTTTTCCTGACCATGTTTAGCATTGTATTAATCGTTGTGCTTTTGCCGGCGCCGTTTTTACCAACAAACCCAACTATCGCCCCACTCGGAACATCTATACTTACACTTTTAAGCGCAAAACTACTATTTTTGTAGCTTTTGCAAAGATTTTCAATCTGCAATGCATAACCCATTACATTCCCTCCTCATTATAAAAAATATCTATTAGCTGATGAAGTTTTTCAAGTTTTATTCCACTTGTTTTTGCCAAATCTACTGCACTTAATAGATGCTCTTCGATTATCTTTTGCTGTTCTTCTATATAAAAATCATTATTATGAGCCGCAACAAAACTCCCCCGTCCAACGGTCGTTTCAATAAAACCATCTCTCGCTAAATCCTCATACGCCTTTTGTACTGTTATAACGCTTACATGTATAGTCTTTGCAAGCGAACGCATCGATGGAATAGAATCTCCAGCCTTAAGCTCTCCACTCATAATCATCGCTTTTATCTGCGAGGTAATCTGCTCATATATCGGCTTACTTGTATTACTGCTGATTAATAGCTCCACATAACCTCTCCTTTCAAACGTTAATTGTATCGTAGTGTACTTATTCAACAAGTACATTATAGCACATTGATTTGATTTGTCAACAAAAAATTAAAAATAAATATCTTTA
>CAYJGP010000012.1:17037-25940 GCA_964369435.1 uncultured Oscillospiraceae bacterium
CATTATAGCACATTGATTTGATTTGTCAACAAAAAATTAAAAATAAATATCTTTATATCTTCTAAACAATTTAGTATAATTATAAAAATGCAAAAAGCTTATTTTAATTTTTATTGAAACTCGCATTTAATTAAAGGAGTATTTATGAATGACGGAATGAAACTATATTACGATTACATCCTATCCCCCATCGGCAAGCTTTATTACCAAACAGTTTTTTCACAACTTCAAACGATTGAAAACAAAAATGTTTTAGATTTTGGAAGCGGCTTTGGGTTCACTGCAGATTTTCTTGCAGAAAAAAACAATGTTACAGCAGTTGAGCCTGACAAAAACATAATCAAGTATGCAAAAAACGAAAACGACTACATCCAAATCAACGCTTCAGCCGACTATCTTAAAACTTTTCCAGATGGATCGTTTGATTTCATAACCTGTCATCTTGTCTTAGAGTTTGCAGATAATAGAGATCAGATTATAAAAGAACTTACTCGCCTGGTAAAACCTGAAGGTTTGATATCTATCATCCACCATAATCGCCACGGCAGACTTATCCAAGCGGTGGTGCAGGACTTTGATATCGAAGAGGCTGCGAGAATGTTTGATGGTAGACCGTCGTTTTCATCCGCGTTTGGAGATATAAACTACTACACAGCAGATGACCTTCTTGATTTATCAAATAACAAGCTTGAAATCAAGAGTGTGTTTGGAATAAGAGCTATTGCTAGTCTGCACGATAGCAGACGTCAGTCAGCGGAAAATTGGCTTAATGAAATGCAAAAAATCGAGGACAAACTCACAGTTGACCCCGATTTTATAAAGATTTCATATTTTAACCATCTACTACTTAAAAAGAGATAGTTAATATTTTTCATAAAAATAATATATTATAGTTGATAACTAAAGAGTAAAAAAGATAAGCGAAATCATATTTACAAATAAGAAAATTCTGCAAATTAATTTATAATTGAGTGAATTACCAACTATTTTTTTGTATATTTTTACGATTAAGTTATAAAAAACAGGCTAAAACGATACCTGTTATCTACTATTTAACTACTAAATAAACAACTATAAAATTATAACTAAAAACGAAGCACGGCAGATTATCACTTTTAAATTATCATTAAAAAACGCTGTGTTTTAGCGAGTTTTAAAAGATATAATAAATAATAGCAGCTATAAATAAACATAAAAAAGCGGTAAGAGAATTATTCTTACCGCTATTTTATATGCATTTGTTACAAACATAGTATCTAATAGTTATTTTGTAATAAATTTCACAAAAAAAGCAAAACTGCTTAAGTTTATATCATATCTGTCGAGATAATAAGTAAGAGATTATTCTCGATAATTAAATAGATAAAATAAGGACCAAACTCAAAAAGATTTATTTGCGTTTGCGAAATTGAGCTCGGCTCACTTAAACTACAATCCACTTCCTTGTTTTAAATCCCAGAAAGGGGTAGTATGCCAATCGGCTACTATCCCCTTTTTGGTTGTGTAAATATATTTTTACAGCTATGCATGAAACTTTAAAGCTAGCTGTAATTCTCTTTTAAATACTCTATGGCTTTTTTATATCCAAGGAAACCATATCCAACAAAGCTTTTCTCAGCAAAATGGGAAACATACGAAACTGAGCGAAACTCTTCACGTTTTGAAATATCTGAAAGATGAACTTCAATCGTCGGTATTGAAACTGCCTTTAGAGCATCCAAAATAGCGATGCTTGTGTGCGTGTATGCCGCGGGATTAATTACTATACCATCAAAAACTTTATAAGCTGATTGAATTTTATCAACAATTCCACCTTCATGGTTCGACTGGAAAACCTCAACATCAACAGCTAAAGAAACAGCAGATTTTTCAATAAAAGCTACTAAGTCACTATAGTTTTCAGCACCATATATTTCAGGTTCACGAATCCCAAGCATATTCAAGTTAGGCCCGTTAATCACAAGAATTTTCATTATAAACTATCCTTTCAATCTCACAAACAGCATCACTAATGCTGCCATTATTATTAACAGAGTGGTCAGAAACTTCTCTGTAGATAGGAAGCCGCGCCTTGGCTAACTTTGAAATCGCTTCATTACTCTGGGATAGTGGGCGACCATTTGAAGCTAACTTATCTATATCTCGCATAATAAAAATAACTTTAGAGTTCATCTTTAAGTTAGCACGATTTTCATCTGCTAAAATAGCGCCACCACCGGTTGAAATAATAGTTTTCTTTAAAACAGAAACCTCTTTTATACACTCACTTTCAATAGTTCTAAAATATGGTTCACCATGATTTTTAAATAAATCAGGGATAGAAGAAGAAGTCTTTTCCTCTATCATTTTATCAATATCAACAAAATCCATACCAAGTTTATTCGCTAGAGTTCGCCCTATAGTAGTTTTACCGCTTCCAGGCATACCAACTATAGCGATATTGGTAATATCCATCTCGACCTTTTTAATGACAGAATCAACAGATATATCTATAATCTTATCAAAAAAAAGCTCTTCAGCTCTTTTTGCTTGGGAAACAAGCATATGTAATCCACCAATATGATTTATATTGAGTCTTTCTGCTTGCTGTAATAATCTTGTTTTTAGAGGGTTGTACACAACATCAATGACGCCGCAGAGCCTACTAAATAAAGACAAATCGCAAACAGAACCATCAAAATTCGGATACATTCCGATAGGTGTAGTATTTACTATATAATCAGCATCGAAATGCTTGCAAAGATTATCGTAGTTATTCTCACCACTCCTCGAAATAATAACAGCTGTACCACCTCTTATCTTAACAGCATAGCTAACTGTATTCGATGTACCACCACTTCCAAATATAACAGTCTTTTTGCCATTAAAATCAATACCTATGCTATCTGCTGATGAGAGAAATCCATAAAGATCAGTATTATCGCCAATAATACAATTATCTTTCTTAATTAATGTATTAACGCTACCAATATTAATTGCAGCATCTGAAAGCTCGTTGCAAAAATCCATAACATCCTTTTTATAGGGAATCGTGACATTCAAGCCAACATACTTTTCATTTATAATAAAATTTTCAAGATTATCCCTTGGAACTTCAACTATCTCGTAATTATTATTCCCAAACAAATTATGAATTGGTTTTGAAAAGCTATGTCCTAGCTTTTCTCCTATAAGCGCGTATTTCATCTTAAACCTCGCTATAGTTTCCAAGGAAAGTATACTCTTGGCACGAATTTTTTATTGATTTAAGAAGAGCTATTGTTTCCGGGTGATAAACTGATGCATTTACATCAAAATAGAAGGTAAACTCAAAATCGCTTCCCATTACAGGGCGGCTTTGAAGTTTGGTTAGGTTTATACCAGCTGCAGCAAAATGTGCGAGAATTCTATATAACGCACCAGGACTATGTGACAGGGAAACAATCAAGCTAATTCGGTCAGCACCAGGATAAATTTCAAGCTCTTTTGAGATGCAGATAAATTTAGTATAGTTATTTTCTGTATTTTGAATATTTTGCGAAATAACCTCAAGATTATATAGTTCGGCACACTTAATTGAAGAAATAGCCGCAACATCATCACGTCCGCTTTCAAATACAGCTTTGGCAGCCATTGCTGTGTTTGCACAAGGGGTGACTTTGATATTTAGTTTCCCAAGAAACTCACTACATTGCCCTATTGCCTGCTCGTGAGAAAAAACCTCTTTTATATTTTCAAGCTTTGCATCTTTTTTTGCTAGAAGTGCATGGGTTATTTTAAGCTTAATAGATTTTGCTATATGAAAGCTATGTTTCTTCATAAGATCGTATACTTCAGTAACAGAGCCATACGAGCTATTTTCTATAGGTAGAATTCCATATTTACAAATACCACTTGAAACCGATTTAAATACAGCATCAAAATTGCTCATAAACATAATTGACGGCAATGGAAATAGTGCATCACAAGCTTGAGAAGAATATGATCCCTCAACTCCTTGACAGGCAACAACTGCTTTCTTTGGAAACAATTTATCAGATGTGTTTAATGAACTCTCTATATCAGACAGAAGCTCACCGCCATCGTTTATAACATTTCTTTGGTGTCCTTTTGATAGGTCAAATAGTGTTGTAAAAAGCATTTTAGTCTCAAGTGCTATATTGTCGTCTACAGCCGAGGTCATTCTATCAAGTATTTCACGCTCACGCTCTGCATTTGTAACAACTAGTCCATTCTCTTTTTTGTATTTTGCTACCGACAGCGCAATATCCATTCTTTTCTGAAAAAGAGCTACTAATTCGTCATCTATCTTATCTATTTCTTGCCTTAAAATACTTAAATCCATTCTATTTACCCCCAAAATTAAAATAATCAGCAATCGCAATAGCTACTGCCGCTTCTATAGCTACAACCCCACGCACAACAACACACGGATCATGTCTTCCCTGAATTTCAAGTGTTTCTTCACTCATATTAGATAAATCGATTGATTTTTGTGGTTTTGCAATAGATGGTGTTGGCTTTAGTGCTGCTCGCAATATAATAGGCATACCGCTTGATAGTCCACCAAGAATACCACCATGATTATTTGTTGCAGTTTTAACAATTCCATCTTCTATATAATACTCGTCGTTATTCTCACTTCCAAGCATATTAGAAACTCTAAACCTGCACCAAATTCAATTCCTTTGACTGCAGGAACAGCAAAGATAGCCGATGATAATTTGTTTTCAATTCCATCAAACATTGGCTCACCTATCCCTACAGGCATTCCAAGAACGCAACACTCAACAATACCACCTATGCTATCTCCAGCTCTCTTAACTTCGAGAATTTTTTGTGAAATCTCCTCTGCTTTGCTCTCATCAATTAGTGGTATTTCTCTGGATGAAATACCGTCGAGAAGATTTATGTCCAAGGAAACATCCTCGAGCGATGTATCATGAATATCAGCAATCGAGTAAACATGCGCTCCTATATCTATGCCTTTTTTTGCAAGCAATTGCTTCGCGATTGCACCTGCAAAACATAATGGCGCTGTGAGTCTTGCTGAGAAATGCCCTCCACCTCTTATGTCATTTGCCAAATTGTGTTTAACTGCTGCTGGAAAATCGCTATGACCTGGACGTGGAATGTTGCGGCTTTTTTCATAGTCGCTACTTCTAACATCTGTGTTTTCAATAACAGCACAAAGAGGCGCACCACAGGTGACATTATCTGTGAGTCCCGATAAAATTCTCACCTTATCAGCTTCTTTTCGTGCCGTTGAAAGTTTATTTTTACCAGGGGCACGACGACTCATAAACTTATCAACTTCATCAAAGTCTATTTCTATTCCAGCCGGCAGATTGTCTATAACAACTCCGATACCTTCACTATGCGACTGGCCAAAAATTGTTATTTTGAAATTACTTCCAAAACTACTGGACATATATTTCGCCTCCTAAATACTTATAGTGTTCAAAAAAATTTGGATACGACTTGTTTACAGCTTCTGCATTCTGAATTAAAACTTCACCACTTGAAATG
Organism: uncultured Oscillospiraceae bacterium; assembly: GCA_964369435.1. Taxonomy (GTDB): domain Bacteria; phylum Bacillota; class Clostridia; order Oscillospirales; family Ruminococcaceae; genus CAYJGN01. Next base: position 22,546 of record CAYJGP010000012.1, read on the forward strand.
CAAGCTGCAACTGCTGCAGCCATAGCAATTCTATGGTCTCCACCCGAATCAACAACTCCGCCCAAAAGGCCGCTCGTTCCGTTAACTACAATCGCATTATCAACAAGAGAGGCATTACCTCCAAGCGCATTTATCATGCCTATGACTGAGCTTACACGGTCGCTTTCTTTAATCTTTAGTCTTTCGATATTTTGTATAACCGTCTTTCCAGTTGCATTTGAAGCTGCAACTGCTAAAATTGGAACTAAATCAGGAACATCTTTCGCATTGATTGTTTGAGCTTTTGAAATATCACTTGTAAACGATATTCCATCTACTGAAACACTCGATCCTGCTCCAAAACCATCTAGCAGTTCAATTATCTTTTTATCTCCTTGAAGTGATTTTAAATCCAGATTTTTAATTGTTAAATCATTCCCAGATGCTGCTGCAACAAGCCAAAAGGCACTATTTGACCAGTCAGTATCTGCTTGTAGATTTTTTGGCGAGGTGTATTTTTGTCCGCCTTTCATTTTAAACCCTGTTTTTGTCTTTTCAATAGATATTCCAAAACGCGAAATTGAATCGATCGTCATTTTAACATATGGCGCAGACTCAAGCTCGGTTGTAAGAAAAATCTCGCTATCGCCTTCAACTAGCGGCAAAGCAAATAGTAATCCAGAAATATATTGAGAACTTATGTTTCCCGGTAAACTATATCTCCCACTTTTAAGTTTACTGCTGATAGTTATCGGTAGTGTATCTCCGTGAATTTCAACATCATGGTTGCGCATTTCATTTAAAAGCGGAGTTAATGGGCGCTTCGCTAACTGCTCATCACCTGATATTGTAGCATTATTTGCTGTTGCTGCTGCAATTGGTATTATAAATCGTGCAGTAGAAGCACTTTGATTGCAATATAGCATTGGCATATCAGCTATCTCACTTATTGGACTGACTATAATTCCATCAGTATTTCTTATAAATTTTGCTCCTAATGCACCTAGTACTGATATAGTTGCTTCTATATCTTCATTTGTGTCTGAAAATAAAATTTCAGTCTCAGTATCTGCAAGTGCTGCTGAAATCAACAATCTATGCATAGAAGATTTTGATGTTATCGCTTGCAAATTTCCGCTCAATTTGCCACTTTTAATCAGTATATCCATATTCTCCCCAACTTGTTTCAGTGTAATTATCTTATTATCCGTAAACTATATATTAGTATCCACTTGAAAGTGATATAAACTCTTCTGCTTTTGCTACATCAATTTTTGTTATTCTGCAGTCGCCTATAGCATGTACTGTTATAAAAGAAATTGAATTTTGTCTGCGCTTTTTGTCATAAATAGTTTCTTCGTAAACTTGTTCGTTAGAAAAGTGGCATTCGGTAGACAGTTTGTTCGACTTTAGGCAGTATAAAATATCTTCAACCGTTTCTTTATCACAAAAATCTGACTTTTGAGATATTTTCGCTATCTCTGCAATTCCGATTGCCACTGCACTGCCGTGCGAAATATCATAATTTGAGAGCTTTTCGTATGCATGTCCTAGTGTGTGCCCTAAATTCAGCTTCATTCGCACTCCTGATTCTGTCTCATCTTCTTTTACGATATCAGCTTTAAATTTTACAGCAAGGCTTATTATTTCATCAATGTTTTCTCGACAATCGCCTTCTTTAACCATTTCAAAAAGCTATTTATCACCGATAATACAAGCTTTGATAACCTCAGCCATACCATCTGCAAACAATTCATCTGAGAGTGTATCGAGTGTTTTTGTATCACATATTACAAGCATTGGCTGATAGAAAGCGCCTAGCAGATTTTTCCCTTCTTTTAGGTCAACTGCTGTCTTACCGCCTACAGATGAATCAACCTGAGCAAGAAGCGTTGTTGGCACTTGAACGAAGTTTATTCCGCGCATATATGTCGCAGCTGCAAACCCCGCCATATCACCAACGACACCTCCTCCAAGAGCTAAGACGATATCATCTCTTGAGAGTTTATTCTCTGCTAAGAATGAAATGATTTCAAGCCAGTTTTCTGCCGTTTTATTGATTTCACCGTTATCTAAAACAAATTTAACAACTCTAAAACCTTCATCTTTAAGGCTTTTTATTAGGTCATCTGAGTACAGTTTATCAACAATGTCATCTGTTATGATAGCTACTGTTTTATCACTGAAAATACCTTTAATCAGTTTTCCAGCACTATGGCGCAGCTCGTTACCTATTAGTACATCATAATTTCTCGATGCAGCCACCTTGACCTTTATCATAATGACATTACCCCTTTATCTGCCTGTTCTTTTAATATTCTTCCTTCGCGCAAAAGCTCTTTCATCGCTTTTTTGTCACCTGTTTTTAAAGCTTGGCTGTACTTTTTAAGGTTATCTATTAGAAAATCAATCTCATCTGATAGGTTTTTATCATTTTCAAAGAAAAGCTCTGTCCACATCTCTTCATTAAGCCTTGCAACACGACTTAAGTCGCGATAGCTACCTGCAGAATACCCATCATGTGTTTTTGCACAATCACTTTTAATATAAGCATTTGACACAACATGCGGCAGCTGTGAAGTAAAAGCTATCATTCTATCGTGGTTTTTCGAATCGGTTATCTCACAATTAGTAAAGCCAATACTGCCCCAAAATTTCTTAACGATCGATAGATGTTCAATATCTATATATTTTGGCGGTACCAGAATAATCGATGCATTTTGGAAGATCGATGCACCTGAATTATCAAATCCAGAATACTCTTTTCCAGCCATTGGGTGTGCTCCAATAAATAGCAGATCATGTTTTTTTGCAATGCTAAACATCTTCTCGCACAGTTTTTCTTTTGTGCCGCTACAATCCATGACAATCGCATTTTTATTAATAAGATGAGCTTTTTCTTCCAAAAATTTAGCACATGCATTAGGATACAGCGCAATTATTACCATATCGCAAAGTTTCAAACTTTCATCTGTAAGTTCTGTGTCGATAGCATTAAACAGCTTTGCTTTGTATATTACCGACTGAACAATATCAAATCCATGCACTGTATGTGTTGTTGTCTGTTTAATACCTTTTGCTATAGATCCACCAATTAAGCCAAGGCCAATTACTGCAATGTTCATTTTATCCTCCAATTATTTATAATATCTGTATATGCCGTGCATCGTGTGGCATAGCGTATTTCAAAGAACCGGGCACCTGTTCTAAATCTTCGATTTAGGAAACAGGTCGTGTTATTTATAATATCTGTATATGCCGTGCATCGTGTGGCATAGCGTATTTCAAAGAACCGGGCACCTGTTCTAAATCTTCGATTTAGGAAACAGGTCGTGTTATTTATAATATCTGTATATGCCGTGCATCGTGTGGCATAGCGTATTTCAAAGAACCGGGCACCTGTTCTAAATCTTCGA
>CAYJGP010000013.1:0-14961 GCA_964369435.1 uncultured Oscillospiraceae bacterium
ATCATATGAATTTTCTTCAAATGCTTTGCTGCAGCTAAGTAAAAATAATGTTAATAGAGAAACTAGTAGTATCTTAAAGGAATTTTTCTTCATAATAATTACCTCTATATATTGTAGCTAAAAACAACCTCACTCTTGCATTTATCCTATTAAATGCAGAACTTAAATTATCTGTACCTCTCCTTGAAACTCAACCTCTATCTTTCCATCTTCTGCATCAAACAACCTATAATCATGCTTTAAACCAAAGTTTGTATACCCCTCTTTATCCACTCCTAAATCAACACTATCAATAAGCGATAAGTTATCTTCAATTTTATAGATATTAACAAACCCACCCTCTGCGATAAAAGATACCAGAACGCTCTCATCCTCTGAGATGCGAAATTCTGTTTGATAAACTGGATCTTCCCCATCAAACCGCTGAACATTCAGCTTATCACCCTCACCATAAACAAAAGCGCTAACCCCATCATCGCCGCCAAACATAGGCCCCACGGGATAAAATCTTCTAGCGCCCGAAAACTTTATAAAGCTATCGTATGAATCCATTATTCTAAATAATATCTCACCTGTTTCTATATTTATATAATAGCTTTTCGCCCAGCGGTGGTTTGGAATGACCGACCCACCGTTCGCTTCTAAATCCTCTGTTATATTAACAATCAATATCTTCTCGGTAAAAAACATCGCACTATCAATGAGAACCTCATGGTCACCATTGTCACCCTCGTAAATTTCATCAGCTGTTTTAGAAAACATCACTTCACCACTATTTAATATGTAAACAGTTTCACTATCGCTTGACAATGATATTTCAAAACTATCCGGGATAACAATTTCGGGTGGCAGGTATTTATCGCCTAATTCAACTTCTATTTCAAATACTGGACTTGCATCTACCGAAAAATATTCTACCGAAGCTCTATCGCCAATCATATTAAACCTTGCAGCCTCTGAAAAATCAAACTGCGGATAATCAACCGTATTAGGATTTGAAATTTTCTTACTCGAAATAAAAGAGACTTCCGTATCATCAATACTATAAAAATCAATAATTCCCGTTTTAATATCTAAAACAGCAATGCGAGAATTATCAGGTGAAACCAAAACATTATCAGAGCTTATAAATTCATCGGTCAAAACGATCCCATCTTCTGAAGACTTTAAATCTTCATCTGAAATATAGCTACATCCGCCTAAATGCGATGCAAAAAACAAACCAACAATAATAATTAAAAAACAAATATTCTTCTTCACAAAAAAACACCTCACTGTATAACAACTTAGTAAACGAATAATATTTCTTACCTTAATTTTAATATCCGAAGGTAACTTTGTCAATATAATTTGGTATTTTTATATATTTTTTTAACATAAAAATAGTGCATACTTGGTATTTTGAACCAAATATGCACTACTAAAACATTTTACTATTTATCTTCCCAGTCTTTTGAGCGACCTACCGCCTTATCCCAACCAGCGATAAGCGATGCCACCTTTTCCCTCTCAAGTGAAGGATAGTAAACTTTATCTATCTCAGCGCCTGTTTTAAGGCTCTCTTTCGACTCGAAAAATCCAACTGCAAGACCCGCAAGATACGCTGCTCCAAGTGCTGTTGTCTCGCGAACTTTCGGCACGCTCAGCATTACATTTGATATATCCGACTGAAACTGCATAAGAAAGCTATCTCTGCATGCGCCACCATCGACACGAACTTCGCGCAGCTTATCTCCAAGGTCTCGTTCCATCGCCGCAAAAAGGTCGTTGCTCTGGTATGCGATAGACTCATTCGCAGCCCTAATAATATGCGCTCTCTTGGTGCCACGGGTAATGCCAACTATCGCACCCCTTGCATACATATCCCAGTGCGGCGCACCAAGACCTGTGAAAGCAGGCACTAGATAAACACCCCCGCTATCCGAAACTTTATTTGAATAGTACTCAACATCGGCACTCTCATCAATTATCCGCAGCTCATCTCGAAGCCACTGAATAACCGCACCGCCAACAAAAACCGACCCTTCAAGCGCATAACATATCTCATCGCCTATCTTGTATCCTATCGTTGTCAAAAGTCCGCTTTCGCTCATAAGCGGTTTATCGCCGGTGTTTAGCAGCATAAAACACCCTGTTCCATAGGTGTTTTTTATATCGCCACGCTCAAAACATCTCTGTCCAAAAAGCGCCGCATGCTGATCTCCAGCAATCCCTGCTATTGGCACCATAGCACCATCTATAATTGTCTCTCCAAAGATTTCACTACACCCGCGAACCTCTGGTAGCATAGAGCGCGGTATATCAAGTTCTTTGAGCATCCGCTCATCCCAACATAGATTGTTTATATCAAAGAGCATCGTCCTTGATGCATTTGTAACATCAGTCGCATGAACCTTGCCGTCTGTTAGTTTCCATAAAAGCCATGTGTCAACTGTACCGAAAAGGAGCTCACCACGTTCTGCTCGCAGGCGTGCACCAAAAACGTTATCCAAAATCCATTTTATCTTCGTACCACTAAAATAAGCATCGACAACAAGACCGGTAGTATCTTTTATGTAGTCCGCCAGACCACGCTCCATTAGCTCATCACAGATAGAAGCAGTCCTTCTACACTGCCAAACGATAGCATTGTAAACAGGAACACCTGTATTCTTATCCCAGACTATCGTCGTCTCGCGCTGATTAGTTATGCCAATCGCCGCTATTTCAGTTGGGTTTATCTTGTTTCTCGAAATAACCTCGCTTAAAACACCATGCTGACTTGCAAATATTTCAGCAGGGTCATGCTCAACATACCCAGGGCGTGGATAATGTTGGGTATACTCTCTTTGCGCTATATCAACTATATTTTGATTCTTATCAAAAACAACCACACGGGAACTCGTCGTCCCTTGGTCAAGTGAGACAATATACTTCTTCATAAAATCCCCCTTAAATTTCTATAAGTTCATCCGCCATAAAGTCACGAACGGCAACCGTTCCCAAAACACTATCCCAAAGGGTTGGAGAAATACCATTTCCAGGTCTTTTAACACAGAGATTATCCGCTGTTAAAAGATCACCTTTTTTTATATCAGAACGGGCAATTATCGAGCGTCTTGCAATTTCCTTTGTATTCCGCTCACTATCGCTTACTTTTTTAACTCCGTCACCTAGTAAAATTTCAACATTTCGAACAGATTCTATCAGCGCACAAAGCTCCTCTGGCGACGCCGAACATATCTGGTCGGGTCCTGGAAGATTTTTATCAGCTGTAAAGTGTTTTTCCAAAACAGTAGCTCCGAGCGCCGCTGCCGCTATACAAGCATCATTTGTCAGGGTATGATCGCTATATCCAACCTTTACCCCAAAGCTCTCTTTAATATCAAGCATCGCTAAAACATTGGCATCAGATAGCGGAGTTGGGTACTGGCTGTTGCAATGAAGAACAGTTATATCGCAAGCTCCATTCTCTTTTAAAACTGAAAGTGCCCCTTCTATTTCATCTTTAGTCGACATGCCAGTCGATATAATAACAGGTTTACCAAAAGATGCCACCTTTTTAAGGTACGGATAGTTTGTTATCTCTCCGCTCGGAATTTTAAATATCGAAACACCAATATCATTTAGGAAATCAGCGCTTATCAAATCAAATGGAGTCGATAAAAAGGTTATCCCTACCGCATCCGCATAATCTTTAAGCTCTTTAAAATCATCAAAGGATAATTCAAAACCGCGTATCATATCGAGCTGGCTCTCATCTTTGCCGGTATTTGTCTTTTGATACTCCGCCTGCTTACCGTGGATAGATACCACCTCTTCCGCTATAAAGGTTTGAAACTTAACGGCATCCGCACCGCTCTCCTTCGCTATATCTACAAGCTTCTTTGCAAGAGCGATATCTCCATTGTGATTAACTCCTGCCTCCGCAATAAAATAAATTCCCATCCTAATAATCCTCCTTCTTCATTCTAAATGAATAGCATTCTCGTCCTGTATATTTATCAACAGTCTTCGCAGCCTCTGAAAAACCAACTCGAAATAAAAGCCGCTGCGAGAGTTTATTTTCGGTAAAGGTTAGTGCAAACAGCTCTTTTACCTCTATTTTTTTAAACGCAAAATCAATAACAGCCGCAACCGCTTCGCTGCCAAAACCCTGTCCCCAGTAATCAAAACCAAGACAATACCCAAGTTCTGCTGTGTTATCGCCAGCTAAATCGAGCGAAACACCGCCAATAATCTCACCTTTATAATCTATCCCCCAGTGATAATAGTCGAGATTATCATATCGCAAAATCCAAGATGACATCAAGTTCTTTGTCTGTTTTAGCTCCTTATGGTAGTCCCAACGCAAAAACTCGGTCACCCTCTTATCTGAGGTGTAGTTCTTATATGCCGATGGAGCATCTTCTATCGCATACCGGCGCAGTGTTAATCTATCGGTGCGCAGAGTAATAGTACCTCTACCCATTAATATCCTGCCTCTTCGAGCATAATTACAACCTTTATCCTACCCCTGTTGCGAACATGCCCGATAGCAACATAATCACAACACATTCTCTCTGGGCTTCTACAATCAAAACATCTACCTTCTTTTGCACATGGAGTGCTGAGATCTAAGCGAACTCCGTTTGCAGGAGCCGCTACCTCTGCATTTCTCTTTATCGCCTCATCTATATCGCGAACAATCTTATTGTATCCAACAACAATAACTACCGTCTTTGGCCCATAGATATAAGCTGCAACTCTATTTCCATTCCCATCGACGTTAAATAAAATCCCATCTTCTGTTATGGCATTTGAAGAACCGAAATAAACATCGCTATCAAAGCTATTAAGCATAAGAGCGCGCATCCCCTCTGGTGTTCCATCGGTCTTATCGCGGGTCATGTAATTACAGTTAAACTCTCGCAGCATACTATCAATACCAGTATCAACAATAGTCATAGAGCCACCGCCAGCAACGGTATCTCCCTCTTTTACAAACCCTCGAGCTATCTCAACGGCATGCGCTTTATCTTTCGCTATGTAACATTCAAACCCGTTTTTATCGAGATTTTTAATAGTTCTCTCAACTAGCTTTCTTATAATCGTCTCTTTTGGTGTCATAATATCCTCCTTATATATAATTTTCATTATAGCGAGTGCGCTAGATGTATTCCGAAAAAAATATTTATTTTTGCTGGTGAGATATTTCCCTCCCAAGCAATTACTAAATTTTGTAGTTTTCTTAAAACAAATAGCTAATCGATATCACTTGAATTCTCATCAATCGCCGCTATGCTGCTCTCTTCTTCAAGAGTTGCAACATTTCTCAGGTTTCGAAGCATAACATTAGTCCTTGTTGTCAGCAGTTTGTCAATATCATCTCCTGCAGTCGAAATATTTTTCCGAACCTTTTGTAGCAATCCCTCAAAATTACCAAACTCTTTTTTAACCTTTGCCAGAGTATCCCAAACTTCTGAGCTCCTCTTCTCAATAGCAAGCGTCTTAAAGCCCATCTGCAAGCTGTTTAGGAGAGCCGCCATCGTCGTTGGCCCCGCTATATTTATCTTAAAGTCTCGCTGCAAAATTTCAACAAGTCCCATTCTGATAACTTCAGCATAAAGACCCTCGGTCGGCAGAAACATTATAGCAAAATCGGTAGTGTTTGGAGGATCTATGTATTTTGTGCTTATATCCTTTGCCATCTTGCGAATTTCAGTTGCTATCTCTTTTTTTGCAGCTTCTATAAGGTTTTTATCAGCTGTATCATAAGCATCAATTAGTTTTACATATCTATCTCCCGGGAACTTCGCATCAATAGGAAGATAAACAGGTCTCTCACCGCCGCCAGGCATCTTCACCGCAAACTCGACAAACTCATTTTTAATCTTCAAGTTCTCTTCATACTGCTCGGTCGAGAGAATTTCAGATAAAATAGACCCAAGCTGAATTTCACCGAGAATTCCTCTAGTCTTCACGTTTGAGAGCACCTTTTTAAGGTCTCCCACTCCTGCCGCTAGGTTTTGCATCTCACCAAGTCCTTTATAAACCTCAGTAAGTTGGTCACTAACCTGCTTAAACGATTGTGAAATCCTATCGTTTAACGTCTTTGATAGTTTTTCGTCAACTGTTTCTCTCATCTGGTCAAGTTTTCTGCGATTTTCACTTATTAGCATATCGAGCGACTCTCGAATAGTTTTCTCAACCGCCGCTATCCTTTCAGCCGTGCTTTTTTCAAGACTCTGCTGTCTTATAAGTAGCTGTTCAGACATCTGTTTTATCTGCTCACTCTGACCCTTACCACTTCTCTCTATATTCCCACCAACCATATCGCCTAAATTTTTATACATGCCCGTAATATTCTCAGATATCTCACGTCGAAGAGCACTACTGCTCTCTTCAGTATCCGCCTTTATCTCGCGGCGAAACTGCAAAAACTGTCCATCGTCTTTGCCTTTACTCTTTGATATCAAAACAATCAGAAGTATTATAACCACTATGAGCAGCGCTATAATTATGTACCCTAAAACACCCATAAACCCTCCTATGTAAGCGCCACTTGGCGCCTTTGCTATTTGCTTTTTTTGTTTTGCGCTTTGGAATTTGTAGCTGTGCTACTTGAAGCAGAGTTACCACTAGCACTAGATGTTGCACCGCTCTGCCCTGCATTCATCTGCGGCAGCTCTTCAACAGGCGCTAAATTATCTAGTGGATTTTGGTCTCTAAAGATAATTGATGCAAGACTCTCACCCTTAGCTTTGCCAATATAATCACTGCTTCTATTTTTCTTTCTCTTTGCCATAAAATCACCTCGATGTTATTATCTCCCACACCGATGTGAAATATTATCTATTTTCAACTAAATATGTAGCTTCAATATCGCTTATATGCATCTTAACTGCTAGTGGAAACTGCGAAAAAGCTCCCGAAATCGCGAAACTTCCGCCTTTAACTGCATCGTCAAATCCACCCATATGCCAACGGATAGCCATTGCTTCGTCTGGTTTTAGCTTCATAAATCTTTCGATTAAAAAAACGCTTTTCTCCCCATGTCCAAACGGAAACTTATCATCAACAGTATAGTATGGAACTTTTTCCCATTCTCCCCTATCGTTCTTCTGGTTTCTATATGAAACAGTATAAAACCCCGCCTTGCAAACATCGTGCAGTAGGGTAACGATAGCAACGCTCTCCGCCTCCTCATCGTCATATCTGCGTTTAAAAACATCATAGACATTAAGCGAGTGGTCACAGAGTCCTCCCTCTATCGCATTGTGAAACTTAGTGCTTGCAGGTGCTTCAAAAAAATCGGTCGAGCATAGCCAGTTTAAAAGCTTATCAATACCGTTTCTCTTTATATCATTTTGCGCAATCTGCAAAAATCTTTCCTTATCGGTCATAATATCTCCTTAATAAAATACTTTTTTCGGTTAAAAATATAGTATACAAAAATTTAATGAACATTTAATTAACATAGAGGTTTTTATGCAGAGCAAAATAGACAGAAACACCCTTTTAACCCTCATCCTACAGCGGGAAGGCGATTATACCGACGAGCAACTTATCCATCTACTCCTCGCCCACCAAACGTCAGCTAAAACCACCGACCTTAGCACAACATTTAAGGATAAAATAGCTGATATGATAGCGTCGTTTGTTGGCAGCTGGTCTTTTATAATATCATTTACTGCTATAATCCTTATCTGGATGATAACAAACGCCGTTTTACTGTTAAACGGCGGATTTGATCCATACCCTTTTATCCTTTTAAACTTAATACTCTCATGCGTTGCGGCAATTCAAGCCCCTCTTATTATGATGAGCCAAAACAGGCAGGAGAAAAAAGACAGGCTTCGAGAGGAGTGCGGATATATAGTAAATCTTAAAAACGAAGTCATCCTCAAAGATTTACATCATAAAATAGATAGTATCCTCGACCTGTTAAATGTCGGTGAGGCTGACTAGAGCTTGTCCGTTTTGAATATGAATAAGAGCGTATTTGAGTTTACCATCAACTTTACCACCAATAGAGCCTGGATTTATCAGCCGAATACCGTTTAAAACAGTCTCTTTTTGTATATGTGTATGACCATAAAGCGCAATGTCCACATTATTTTCCTTCGCATGTTGCGTATATGCTTGAAGGTTATTTTTAACATCGAACTTATGTCCGTGAGATAGGCTAAAATAAATCCCCGCTACCTCACAGTAATCTAGCAGCGGAACATCAACAGGTGGTGGAAAATCCCAGTTACCCGAAACAGCAACAAGCCTATTTTTCGGTATACTGCTTTTTTGCACGTCTAAAACTCCGTCACCTAAAAAGAAAAACTTATCGGCATCACTATGCAGATTATAGAGCTTTTCAACCGCTGCAGCCTTTCCATGGCTGTCGGCAAATACGACAATTTTCATTTGAACAAAACCTCCTCTATTCTAATATAATAAAACATGGCATAAATTAATAATGTCAGTAAACTGTGATTGTTAGGAGAAATACATATGAAACTTTCAAAACCTCAGATGGAAGCACTGCTAAAAATGGCAGCAAGGCAACTTAAAATGACCGAATCAGAGCTCGTGGAAAAGTTGCAAAACCGCGATTTCGACTCCCTATTAAAGGGGGATCAGAGCAAACAGGTAGCGTCTATTCTAAAAGACAAAAAAGCGGTTGATGACCTTCTTTCAAGTGACGCCGCAAAGGAGATTATGAAAAAACACAAGGGGAACTGATTTATGGAAGAGCTATTGGCAAAACTCGCAGGGATAGCCGGCGGTGGCGATGACGCCCTCTCCGCTCTCCTCTCATCAGTTGTCGGCGGCTCTGAGGACGAGGATAACTCAACCTCTCTTCCCTTCGATCCGATAGCTTTACTATCTATCGCCTCTGCATTCGAAGAGAGCAAACAGAGCACCGATATAAACCTCTTAAAAGCACTAAAGCCCTACCTGTCGGGCGGTCGTAGTCCGCGAGTAGACGATGCTATAAGGATAATGCAGATAATTTCAATCTGGCCAACTATTCGCGAGAGCGGTTTACTGAACTCATTTTTTGGCGGTGAATAAATTTACTTCCATAAAAAATATGCGTTTATGACAGAATGGAGATTAAGATGGAAATAACGGAGAAAGAGATGTACCGAAGACGCCAACAGGCTATGCACGAAGCTGCAGAGATGCACAGAAAACAAAGAAACTCAACACAGGGAACAAATCACGAGGCGGCAACTGTCGCCCTGCCGCCTCCTAAAAAGGAAAACGGCATATCATCTATAAATAATATGCTAAATGGACTTAAGATCGATAAAGATATCGCACTTATAGCCATTCTTGCATTTATTCTACTTCGGGACGAGCGAGAGCACAACACGCTACTCCTCGCTCTCCTCTACATCCTCCTTTAGTAGGGCCTTGTAGATATCGCCTTTGCGCATTCCAGAAATTTCTGCTGCTGTTTTAGCGGCATCTTTAATACTCATGCCCTTATTTTTAAAATCAAATGCGAGCTTTATCCCATCAAACTGCTGCGGTGTCTCTTTATCCGCACCCATAACTATAACAACAAACTCACCGCGAGGTTCTTTGTTTTTATAGTCATTTAATATTTCAGATATGGGCTTTTTCACAGCTTCTTCGTAAACCTTTGTAAGCTCTCTACACAAAGCTATCACCCTATCCCCTAAAATTTCAAAGGTAAGCTCTAAATCCTTTAATAGTTTATGCGGTGGCGAATAGAAGATAAAAGTTTTTTTGCTCTCTCCCATCTCCTCAAGTTTTTTAACAATATCCTTTTTCTGCTTTGGTAAAAACGATATAAATATAAACTCCGAGCACTCTATTCCAGATAGTGCAATGGCCGTTGTCAGTGCAGAGGGGCCCGGCACAGATACAATAGAAACTCCGGCCTCTCTCGCTGCATTTATAAGATAGTACCCAGGGTCTGATATGCATGGCATTCCAGCATCACTCACAACCGCTGCACTCTCTCCATCTAAAATCCGCTTAATAATCCCCGCACTCCGCTCACGTTCGGTGTAATTATGTGAAGAGACTAGCGGCTTTTTTATGTCAAATTTATTTAACAGCTTTAATGTCACCCTTGTATCTTCGGCAACTATAAAATCAACTTCACTAAGCGTGCAGACAGCTCGTGGCGATAAATCAGACAGATTTCCTATCGGCGTTCCTACAATATAAAGTTTACTCATTATACAACTCCAAATATATCTTCTCACACTCATCGCTCTTAATATAGAGCGTATCGTGAACTACTAAATTCTTACCGCCGTTTCGGACAGCCTTTAAAAGGATTAAAAACGGTGGTTTACCGGTTTCATCTGAAACAAATCTTATAATCTGCGGCTCAAGACTATTCTCTCGAAGTGAAGTTATCACATCGCACAGCCTCTCTGGGCGGTGACAGATAAATAGTGCACCATTTTGCCGTAGCAATTTTTTCGTTGCAAATGCGACATCGCTAAAATCACAAGCAATCTCATGGTAGGCACGTGCTCTCTCGGGATTTTCACTAATTAACCCTCGCCCAACCTCTTTATAGGGAGGGTTACAAACAACTATATCATAGCTGTTTCCCATCTCGCTTGGCAACTCCTTTAAATCGGCACAAACCGCTTTAACCTCACCTAAAAGATTGCTTTTCTCAATCCCTTCTAAAAACTGCCCTATCGCCTTCTCGCTTATGTCAATTCCTAAAACACTATCAAATCTATTTGATAACAACAGCGAAATAATCCCACACCCAACTCCAAGCTCACAAACTTTACTGCTTTTCCTCCCCGAAACAAAGCTTGCAAGCAGCAGTGCATCGGTACCAAATGCATGGTCCGCACTCGTAGCAACTTCTATATTTTTTATTTTTTCAACTCTTTTCATAATCCCTACTTTAACTAAATTTAAAAGATTTCCGACCAACACTTGAAAAACAATTTTTTTCTGTTATTCTTATAGTAAAGGTTGGTGAAAACTATGTCAATAAAAATTACAATATTAAATGAAAACAGATGCAAAACCGATGCACTCGAATGCTCTCACGGACTATCTCTTTTAATAGAAACCGAAAACCATAAAATATTACTCGACACAGGCGCCGACGACCTTTTTATTAAAAATGCTAAAAAGCTTAATATATCTCTTTTGGATATCGACTATCTCCTTTTAAGCCATAGCCACTATGATCATACATCTGGCTTTTTGCCATTTTCCGAAAAATTTAGCGGATACACCGTTATAACTTCTCCGCACTTTTTCAGAGAAAAATTCTGGAAACACGAAGAGGGGTTCGCCACCTACACAGGTATCGCCTTTGATATAAAATACCTCCGAGCTCGAAATATACCGCTAATCATGCCCCACCACTCACCATTTGGTATAGATGAGCATCTACCTGATACCGAACGCAAACTCCAAAACATCCATATCCTCTCGAGGTTTTTGCGTCCATATCCTATTGAAGCAGAGGATCCCTCATCAAAAGTTTACCTAAACGGTCGGTATCAAGAGGATAATTTCAGCGACGAGATAGCCCTTGTGATAGATACAGAAAAAGGCCTTGTTGTAATAAGTGGCTGTTGTCACAACGGTATTATGAATATAATAGAAACCGCAAAAGCTCATTTCAGAAAGCCTGTTCATACCTTTATAGGCGGCACCCATCTTGTAATTGCCGAAGAAGAGCGAATAATGAACACCATCGCCTATCTTGATGAAAACACCACACAATGTTATCCAAACCATTGCACAGGCGATACCGCTCTCCAGCTATTTCGAGAAAACTGCAAAACCTTTAAAGAAGCGGACTGTGGTACCGTTATAAACATCTAGCCCATAGTAATAAACAATACAAAAAACACAGAGAGCAGAACACGCCCTCTGTGTTTTAAATTATTCTTTTGGTAAAAATTCCTGCAACAAAGAGGTTTTAGGCACAAAATCTGCGTCTAACCCTTTGATATTTTTATATTTACGAAGCATCTTTCGCGCATTTTCATTGTCGTCCATATCTTTAATTATCTTCTCAAGGTATGGTTTTAAAATCATCGGCTCATAGAGATGAAGCGAATTAATTCTATAGTCCGCCCTGCCTTTAAACGGCCTTATATATCGAAGTTCACCGTCAATAACCTCTTGCCAGATAGAAAATGTCTTTTCAAAATTCATCCCTCTATGATAGTAATCGCGGACAAGACGTCTTGCAAGGCGAAGATGGTCACAGTTAAAAAGTTCGTTTCCATCCTTATCCTTGTAACTACTCTGCACATTAACATAAACCTTAATATTCTTACCGCTCATAATATCAACGGTAATAGCAGGGTTCAGCCCGTGAAGTCCTTCAATTATAAAAATCGCATCTTTATTAAAAAGAACCTTTTCACTCGAAAATTCTCGCAATCCTTTTTGGAAATTATATTTTGGTACAAATATCTCTTTACCCTCTAAAATATCTGATAGCGTACTAATAAAAAACGGTATGTCAATGCTATCAACAGCCTCTAGGTCTTTTTTTCCATTTGGGAGCGTTTTAATATCATCGATGGTCTTATAGAAATCATCGAGCGAAAAAGTAACCACCGAATGTCCACCCTCTTTTAGCTTATCTAAAAGCAGATGAGCGGTCGTACTTTTTCCCGAAGAAGATGGCCCTGCAATCAGTACAAACTTCTTTCTATACTTAATAATTGCATCTGCAATAAAATGAATTTCACGCAAAAACAACTTCTCACTTTTGTCGATTAACTTTTCAACCTCTTTATTTTGTATATCCGATAGCCTCACCGATAGTTTCTCACCAAGCTGTATCAAATCGCCACCTCCAAAAGATATATTAATTAATTATTATATCATATACATAAAAAAATGCAAACATTCTCCGTTAAACTATCAACTATTTGCTAAAAAGCATGGCTTTAGTTAATATTTCCACAAAAAAACCGCACTGCAACTTACCACTCATAAAAAAGCATTTCGATATTAGAAAAATTTGCAGGCATATAAACACCCACCTTGCTATCTTATCTGAAATTAGTTTGAAATCTATATAAATCGAAACTACCAATATCAAAAATTGATATTGGTAGTTTATTTTTTTAATGGTAGTCGCACTATTAATGCGAACATTTTATTTTGTGTTGAAACCTAAACCTAAGATAAGGTAAACTATGCCTTTTTGTTTAGCATATCGAAATCTTTTGGAAACTCTTCACTCCCAACGAAGTTCGCTTCGGTATAGATATGCGGATGGTCTATGACAATTGTATGCTCATACCCACGAGCCGACCTTGTCACACCCTCTCTGCTTATCGAAACAGAATCAAGACGAATTTCCTTTGGCGTCGACATAACCTGTGTCTGCGTAGCGGTCTGTACCACTCCACCCTCAAGTGAAGCATTACTCACAGCTCCAAGTGAAGTACCGCTTCCATTTCCCTTCATAAGTCCTTCACCAGACTCATCGTAAATCTCTGAGCTCTCCTCTACCTGTCCTGTACCGAATTGAGATGCTCGGAGCGCAGCTTCCAGATCAAAACTGCCTCCACTATATTCCTTGTTCGCAATTGTAGTGGTCTTTTTCCCGCTCTGTTCATTCATTCCTATAGCAGGAACTTTATCTCTTCTGAAATCGTTCATAATTTCTCCTTAAACAAACCATATAAATCATCTACTATTTATATCGACCAAAATAGCAAAATAATAATAGTAAAAACAATTTATTTTTAAAAGAGAAATAAAAAAACAAACTTCACAGGAAAATACAGCTCTGCAGTGAGCTTCAAATACTCCTGTATATTTTATACTGTATACAAAAAGAAGCGCTATTTCATATACTCATCTAGAAGTATACTGTAAACCGCCATATCAACAATACCACGGTTATTCCGGCTTGATTTACGAAGTATCCCCTCAAACTTCATACCACATTTTTGCATAACTCTGCCGGATGCTTCATTTTCAGTATCATGTCTTGCGAAAATCCGATTAAATCCAGCCATATTAAACAGGTAATCAATAACTGCAAAAAAAGCCTCTGTGACAATACCGCGCCCCCAAAACGCCCTTCCGATACAATAACCAATCTCCGCAGAATTGGTCTGCGCATCTTGCGATACAACATCAATAGTACCTATCACGTTGTCTGGGTTTTCTTTTAATGTAATTGCGAAACGGTAGCAGTTTTTATTTTCATATTCTAGTAGCCACATTTCAACCAAACTCTTTGTACTCTCGATAGTACTATGCGACGGCCAAGTCAAATACTTTGTAACCTCGCTATCTGAGCAGTAGTTTCGAAACATAGAAGGAGCATCACCCTCTCGAAGTGCTCGAAGTATTAGTCTGTCTGTTTTAATAGTTTGCGTACCCTTATGTTTCATAATTATACCCCCAAAGTTATTGTGAAAGAGTATATCATATTACTTATTACAAGTCAATTTAACCGATTAAAATTAGATTGCAAATCCGCTCTATTTATGATATTTTTTATTTAAAGTAAACTAATATTTATATTGAGGCGTATTATGAAAAATATAATTAAAATATTATTCCATCTGCTGCTTTTCACAACAATAATATTCCTGTTAGCCTCTTGTAGCTCCAAAGAAGAGAAGTTTGAGCCAAGCGGTAGTGAAAATTCTACATCTACTGTATCAGATGAGTCGGAAGAGGTTGTTAAAATAGGAACGTTTGAGCTTTTTGCAATAATGGAAGATCTCTTCACCGAAGAAGATATGGATTATTTTCTATCACTCACAACAGAAGAATTAATCGAATATCATTTTTCCCTCGGACTGTGGCTTCGCAATAATTATATCTATAACGGAAAGCTACCTCAAGCTCTATGCAACGATGATTTCGACCACGCTGATGACCTTTCACAATATGTTATCGAGCAGTTTCATAAATATATGTTAGAGCAAAGGGAAGAATAACATATTTTATTTTAATAAAAGTTTTAAGCGTCAGGGGCAGAAGGGTAAATTGGCT
>CAYJGP010000013.1:15061-25223 GCA_964369435.1 uncultured Oscillospiraceae bacterium
CCCAACAAAAAAACACACCCGTCGGTGTGCCTTTTGCTGGCAGGGGCAGAAGGACTTGAACCCTCAACTTACGGTTTTGGAGACCGTTGCTCTACCAATTGAACTATACCCCTTTATTATCAACTATAACAGTATACAGATTTTTTACCGTCTTGTCAATATATAAAGGGGTAGTTAATTAATTATTTTGTATATTCTAGTAGTTTTACTAAAATATCAACATACTTCTTCCTATCAGCTCCAAGCGCTACATAACAGTTTGGCTCTTTCGCATCCATTCTTCCGTTTCTGATATCAAAGATAGTCTGTCCATAAGATGCACCGCCACCGCAGTCCACCTGTCCATGAGCATGAACAACGTCACGCAAAACAGTCGGGTCTACAAGAGCCGCAATACAAAGCGCATCATGAATAGGCGCTGCCGCTTCCTCTGCTACCTTCTGCCATGTTGAATATCCTTTTATCCTCTGCTCACAAAGTGAAGCAACCACCTCAGCTGGTTTTGTTCCAACTGCACGAATCCTATCGCAGTCCGCTTGTGTTAGATAAGCTTCATGTGTCGCATCAAGTGGTACAAATGTGAATTTAATACCACAATCAAGCACCGCTTGCGCAGACTCTGGATCAAGCCATACATTAAATTCGCTAGTTGCACTCTTATTGCCTATCTTATATCCGCCGCCCATATACATTATCTCTTTGATTTTCGGGATAATACGAGGCTCAATGCGAACAGCATGTCCGATATTCGTAAGTGGGCCTAGCGGAATCAGTGTGATCTCGCCATCTTCCGCTTTCATAAGGGTATCAACAAGCCAACTAACAGCATTAATATCCTGCTCTTTGATGGTAGCAGGTGGGCACTGATCGATATATGTTCCGTGAATGTTGCGATAGCTCGCTGACGGTGGAGCTTCATACTGCGGATAATTTTTACGATACCCAAGCATGCAAGTAGTCCACGGTAGAGCACATCCTTTAAAAACAGGAACTGTTCCACCCATAAGCTCTGCAATACGAAGTGAATTTTCAGTAGTTATCGGAACTGCACGGTTTCCATTAACTGCAGTTATCCCTATAACATCAAACTCAGGATTTGCCATTGCAACAACGAGTGCTACCGCATCATCGCTACCGGTATCAACATCTAATATAACTTTTCTCTTTTCCATAACTATCACCTAAAATGTCACAGTATGGAACTCTTCAATATCTTTTGTATATTTAATAGTTCCACTATCTAGATAAAATACTACAAATCCATCAGCAACACCTTTTGGGAAAACTCCTCTTGCGGCATCTGAAAGATTATCATAAATCTTATCAACTATTTCTTTATCTTCAGTAAACTTAACATCGCCTGAAATTCTAAAATAATATCCCTCATCGCCCTCACAACAAAAACAAATACTTGGGTTTTTCTGCAGCTGTTTATAAACTGGTTTATAACTTCCTGTGTTGAAGTAAATCCTGTTATCTGCAATCATCTGTACTTCCCAGCCTCGAACATCTGCCTTGCCCTCATCAACTGTCGCAAGTGACCCTGCAACATGTAAAGGCAGCAATTCGTTTAGTTTTTCCAACGTCATAATATTTACCTTCTTTCTAAAAATATAACTTAATTATAATCCTCAAGCCACTTTTTTACAAGGAAATATTTGCTACTACAAACTATTAAAACTACACAATTTATGAACAAAACAAAAACAAATAAAACCATTAATTTTTTGTATTTTGGCTTTTCACAGCTGTTTTTTTTGAGATAATTATCGTTTAACTATTAGCAGAAATTTAAATAGAATCCCGCTGCACCAAAACACCTCTACACTTTTAATATAGAGTTTTTTATCTTCAATCTATCTGCATTTTTAGATATTAAAACACAATCATTTTACAAGCAATGCCACCTGTACAATGCTGTGTATTTCTTAAGTAGTTAACGCAAAAAAGTGTACAAACTAAGTGAAATATGATATTCTTATTTAAAAAAGGAGGCGTTTAAATGACACTTAAAGATATTTCCAAACTCACCGGATACTCTATATCTACTATATCTCGCGTTATTAACAACAAAAATTCTAAATGCGCTTCCGAAACTGCTAAAAACAAAATTTGGCAAGCGGTTAGAAGTCTTGGATATACACCGAACATTCACGCAAAAAACCTAAAGAACAGCAGAAATACCGCACCAAATACAAGCCAATCTATCGGGTATTATCTCACACATTCCGAAACATTTGACAATAACACGATATATAATGCCCTCATCCCTGAAATTGAAACTGCTCTTTTTAAAAAGGGTTACTGCGCAAAACCCTTAGACATTAGCAGTACTAGCTTCAGTGATAAAGGTAGTGGAATTATCGTTATCGGGAAAACATCTTCATCCGAAAGAGCTAAACTTCACAGCCTATATAAAAACATAGTTTCAATAACCGACGGAATCCCCGAAACTACATGTGACTATGTCTTTTGTGATAGTTATAAGGCAGTCGCTAAGGCTATCGATTATCTGCAAGGGCAAAACCATAAATCAATTGCGTTTATCGGTCAAACACTACAAACTTCTCGTGGTTACCGCGCATATTTAGATAAATATATTTATAAAACTTTAAAACAGCATAAAAACTCTCTTTCGATAAACTGTAAAAATTCCAGCTTCAAAAGCCTAGAAATTGCTGAAAAGTTTCTATCGTTAAATCCTCGTCCAACAGCAATAATCTGCGCAAGCTACAGCATCGCTTTATTCCTTTACAAATATTTCGCTAAAAACAATATCTCAGTTCCTCGAGATGTTTCAATAATAGCCGCTGAAAACTCATTTAAAAAAGTCGATGATAATATAATAACTTTTGTCGATCAGGGTTATCCGACTGTTTCTCATTTTGCCACAAGCCTTCTAATTGACCGCATCGACAGAAAACATAGTATAAAAACATCTCTTGAAGTAATAAGCAGGATAGTCGATTGTAAATCAGTCAGGAGCATTTAGCATGAATAAAGTAATTACATTAACAGAAATAGCCACCCTCGCAAACACCTCAATAGCCACTGTTTCAAGAGTTTTAAACAACCCAGATTACCGCTGCGCAGATAAGCAGTTGCAGCAGAGGATTGTCGATATAGCAAAAGAATATAATTATAAACCAAACCAAGATGCGAAAAACCTTAAGAGAAGTGTTGAAGAAAAAATCAACAAAAAAATCTCTCTGTATTTTGCAAGAACAAAATCACCCGGCACCGACTATTTCTTCTCTGCAGTCGCCAGAGCAGTTGAAGAGGAGGCGTTAATACAAGGATGCTCTCTCGGTTTCTCATACAACGAGCTTGAAACTTTAGATGTCTATAAAGGTGTAGACCCAAAAGATAATGACGACACAGCACTTATAGTCATCGGCAGACCGCTAAATCCTGAGATATCAAAGACGCTTATCAAAAGCTATAAAAATCTAGTGTTCACAGGTTTGCAAAGCTTTTTCGACGAGTCAGATCAAGTTATCTGCAATGGATATATTGCCGCTAAAACCGCCCTCTCTCATTTACAATCGCTAAACCACACAAATATCGCCTACATGGGCGAGACTAAAAACGAAATTCGCTACAGCGGTTACATAGATTTTTTCACTGAAAACAACCTCCCTCTAAACACTGATCTTATATTTGAGTGTGACTTGAGTTACGAAGGAGGACGAAACGGAGCTCTAAAGCTATTAAACTCAAATAAGCTCCCAACTGCGATATTCTGTGCAAACGATATAACCGCACTTGGTGTTCAAAGTGTTCTGCTCGATAGAAAGATTAATATCCCCGATGATATGTCTATTATAAGTATAGATAATATTGAACTTGCAGAGTTTTCAAAACCGCTTTTAACTACCATCGATGTTCCAGCAAAAGAGCTTGGCAGGTATGCTGTAAAACTCGCTATTAGCAGACTCAACAACGAACACTCAAGAGCCGTTAAAATATCTCTTCCCTGTAAACTCATATCACGTGAGAGCTGCAGAGCGAGAAAACACAGATAAATTAAAGGTAATTTATCTCTTAAGGGTTTGTTTTTTCATTGTAAGCCCGCTAAATTATATCCTTATGTAAATGCTAGTAATTATTATACCCTATTAAGCTTTACAAAAACCTAACATATACAAAGCAAATATCTTTTAATAATCTACTTATTTCATATTAATAATTAGTCATATGGGCATATCTTACCTCATGTTATAAATTCAGCGTTTGCCTGCATGCTTGTGCTTAGGCGCGAGATATGCATAAGATACAGTTATAAATAATCAAACAAAGTGAATATTATTCGTATTTTTCTTTCTACACACGCAGTTATCTGCGTGTTTCTTTTTTTTGGTTTAATATATAATAAAACTTAATTAATCCCAAAATTAAAAGGAGTGTAGAAAAAATGTTAAAAAGTAAAGCAAAAAAACTATTAGCAGTAGCAATGATTTTCGCAATCGCGCTATCATTGCAGATACCATCCTTCGCAGCTACCCTAAACAATATGTCATTATCTCTTCGTGCACCAGCTTCTGGTACAGCCGGTAAAGTTGATCTCGTTGTAGATTCTGATGAGTTCGATGGCGCTGGACCATCAGCTATTACCGGTACTGTAACCTTACAGTGGATGGATCGTTATGGCGGAACTTACGCAGATGTCGCTGGAACAACTGCTCAAAACGTAACAGACGCTACCGATGAAATCGTATTTTCCGATATTGATATAGCTACGATAGATTTAGTTTACAAAGCAACATTTAGCGACGGAACTGACGAAACAGCGATAGAGCTTGCATTAAATCCTTATAGCTTTAACGACCTATCACTTGAGTTTTTGTCTTACGAGATTGACGGAGCTAATCTTCTTCTTAAAACAGGATCGTATGACGCAGGATTAACTGGAACAATTTTAATCGAAAAGTCAATTGACAACGGAACAAACTGGGAAAGAGTTACTGAAAGTTCGATAAATTCTACTTCAACTCATTTCGAATATTCAATGCCGTATCCTACAGCTTCAACAAACTTCCGCATCACATATACACCAGATCAAGATGCTATTTTAAAAGGTTATAATTCAAAGGTAACAGAAGTAGCAACTCCTTATAAAGTAGGACTATTTACACCAGTAACAATAGCAGGTTACGGTTACGACCCAGCAGCGTTAACTATATCTCTAAATGATGCAGATGCTGTCACCGCAGGGTATGGAATGCAGCTTGAAATGCAAAGTGAAGCTGACAGACTAGCTTTTGAAGCTATGTCATTATCACAAAGCCTAATGGTACCTGCAGGTTATAGCTTATTTGCAGCACTTGACTTAAGACTAACTTCGGATATATCGATACCAAACCCACTAGATACAGTACCACATCTTGGTGAAACATCAACTCCTGTACCATTTACTTTGAGTGGACTTCGCCCAGGCAGCCAGGTTGCTGTTATAAGAATAATCGGTGATACTGGTTATAGACAAGATATATACACTGTAGATGCTACCGGTAGTATATCTTCAGATAAAGACTTACCAAGATCACTTTCAGTTGAAGTAACAGTAGACGCACTTTATACAACAGATAGCGCTGGAACTGTTTTTATATACACAAACTACGCTCCAGCAACTCCAACACCAACACCTGTCCCAGTTTCACCAAGTACAGGAGTTTACAACTAATTATTAGCTAACTGTAAAAATCCGCCTTAGGGCGGATTTTTTTATACCTATTATTCAAATTAAGCAGTTGCTGCATCACACTTCAAACCATTTTATTCGAACATCTAAAATACACCTTAATAATGATTTCTACAAAGCGCCAAACAGGTAACCAAAAGTGAGTGTTAAATAACCATATAGATTATCTATATAATTTACTCACCTATTGCATCTGTCTTCAGCAGCTAAAAGACTACCCCTCTAAATTAATCGGAATATCATCTATATCCTTACCAATTAAATCAATTACCTTAATAAATCCATCACGCTCTTTAATCTTAGTTGTGAGTGAAGTCGGGATTAAAATAACCCTCTCTTTTGGGCAGCTCTCAAAAAAACTGTTAACTGCTGGCGGAAAGTTGTTTGCCCAAACAGGATATACTAAAACAATAGTCTTACCATCTTCAATTGGAGCAAAACTCACCTGAGCCGCATCTTTTTTCGCAGCCTTCGCACCGCCTTTTATAAACCCAAAAACACCCTTGTAGCTTGTACTATCTTCAATTTTATTCGCCACAGCAGAATACTGCGCCGCTATTTTTTTCGCTATTTTCTCGCTGCGCCCTGTCCTTGTATAGTAGAAAATCTGTATATCCATAAAGTTTACCTCACTTTTGTTATTAAGATTATTATACCCGAAATAAGAGAAGTTGTAAATTAAAAGCAAAAACCCACCGTATAACGGTGGGTTTTCACTTGACCTATATCCTTAAAGCTTAACCAAATAAGATTTGATCTGCATTTGAGGGACCATATTTAATCATCTGCTCAGTCATTTCAGCAATCAGCTCTATACTTGTTATATTCCCTGTATGCCCCATCCTTGCGAATGTAACCGAATAACCATCATAGTATGGTGCAGTTGTAGACTCTAAGAACTCACCCATCAGATACTGCGAATGATTAAGGTAATATGCATCCATGTCGCCACCACGTATATGAATTTTCCCAACTAGATCTTCACCTATTGTATCCCAGTTTTGTTGTAGGTAGTAATTTAGATCATAATTTTCCATCCAGTACTGCGCGACATCCGCATCTATCTCACCTGTGAGTGGATCCCAAATCCTCTCTGGATAACCATCGTCACCAACAGGTCCATAAACCGACTCCCAAATTGCCCACTGTCCAAGTGATACCGCTTCAAGTCCGCCGATTGCAGTTTCATACATCGTTTCATCTTTCATCATATAGCGAACATTTCCATCCAGACTAACGCTTCCAGGCCTCTCAACTGTTAGCCAATCGCCTTTTTCTAGGTAGTATGCATTTGTGTCGTTATAGATATTCACTACCTGATAATGGTTGAAGTCAACAGAATCAGGACAAAGTGACCAAGTGCCTCCAAAGAAGTCAGGGTAGAATATCTGCATCGCAAGACTCTCCCAACCACCGGTAGAGCCACCGCTCAGCATACGCGCCCAGCTTTCATCAATAAGATTAAACTCACTTTCAAGATACGGGATAAGCTCTGTCACAATAGCCTCACCCCAAGGGCCTAAATTCAGAGAATCAACACTGTACGATGTATCGTAGAACATATTTGCATCCCTAAATGTTATCGCTACCATATTTGGAGCCTCATCGCTATCCCAGTACTCGGTAAACTCCTCATTTGTACCGTAACTTAGCGGTGCATTTCCACCTGGCCAATGACCTTGATAGTAAAGGGCTGCATATTCGCTATTCTCATCATAATCGGTCGGCAGCAAAACATTTGCACCAAGATAGATATCTGTTCCCCAGAATTCACTCAGAATATCACTTTTAATCTTTACATACTTCACATTTTCAGTGTCTTCATAGTTACCTTGCTGCGTTACCATTCCATCAAGCAGTTCGTATCCGAGCTCAATCTCGTTATCGAGTGACAGTGTGATCTCACTATTGTCACCTATATTTGTAGATTGATGGTCGCTATAAAGGTTGTATGGATTATTTTTGTAGTTACCGCCACCACCATGGTCTGCCATTCCCCAGATCGAAGGCAATCCTTCCCTTGTAAATTCTGTATACTTTATAAAGAATGCCTGAACATATATTTCACCCTCTGGCATTTCATCCATTGAAAATGGGAATCCTAAGATTTCAGGGTCTGTGCTATTCATAGTCATTGTATCTCCTGCTTCAAGACCATAAAACGTCTTTCCGAATACAGGAACTCCTGTAGCATTCAGTTGCATATAAGGCTCTTTTTCCGATACATCGTTTGTGAACACAACAAGCAACCTTCCGTTCAGCTCTCCTTCATAATCATCTGGAACTGTAACATTAACTGTATATCCTTCTGATTGTTCAACTAAATTCGCTACTCCTGCTTCACCATCTATATCCTCACCTGCGGGTGAGCATCCCGCAAACAGCGATAACAATACCGCCAACATTCCAACTACTGCCACAATACTTTTCTTTTTCATTTCAATCCCCCAATTAATAAACTCTACTTACAAAAATTTTCCACCCATCTCCGTCTTCGTCTCATTTCTTTCACTCCTTACAATTTGAATATATATTCAACATATATGTATAATAATGCATATATCAACAAAAATCAAGTGTATTTATACATTTTAATGAATATTGTTACAATTCACAGTTTTTTATCTCTTCTGGTAAACTTTCCAAGTTAATTTGTACATTAAACTTCGATATGATAAATTTAAAAATACTGCTAGATTATAAAATAAGCCGACACCTCCAAGGTGTCAGCCTATCTCTTTGTATATCTTATATTCATATATTATGTTTACCTTTGTTTAAAACCTGTCGATATATTAGTTATATATATGAATTATATCCTTTTAATTAACAATATATCTTAAACATCATATAAATATAGAAACGTCAATAAAACTATCGAAAAGTCAACTAAAATGTCAATATCCTATTTAATATTACTTATGTTATACTTTTATTATTAATAATATTTATAAGAAGGTCAATTATATGAAAATCAAAATTATTCTGCTGCTTGGACTATTATTATTCATCGTAGTTTTCACTACAGTATCATATAGAATAGAAGAGAACCAAAAGCAAATTGAGCTTAAAGTTCAATCTGAAATCTATACCGAAAGATTAATAAATGAGTTTGTTGATTATTTTAGTACAGCAAGTATTATAAAAGCACTTGTCGAACTCGACGATAACGAATTCACACAAGATGAATTCAATAGGCTTGTTGCCCTGCTTTACTCTGAAGATACGATGGATTTGATTTACTATGCTCCAGATGGCATTATAACATGGGTATATCCACAAACAGAACTTAATGATAACACTGTTGGCATCAATATTTTCGACGATCCTGCAACAAGCGTCACAGCAAGTTGGGTTCGAGATAATAATAAATCTGTTCTTGATGGGCCATATATAAGCGGCTATACCGACACCCCTGTACTTGCAGTAAGGAGCCCTATTAGCAAAACTATTGATGGCGATCAGCAGTTTGTCGGATTTGTAACTGTGCTATTTAAGAGCGAAAAGGTTATTTCACTCTTAACTACCCCCGCAAACTCAATTATCGATAACAACTTTATCTTTAGCATCCACTCGATGTATAACAGCGAAGAGACTGTCCTCTATGAAGATGAAGATTTAAATTACGACAAAGCAGAGTCTAACGGTTTCACTGTCAGCAATACCCACTGGACATTATATCTTGACTATATAAACAGAGATAGCATGCTTATGCAAACAGTTATTCAATCAGCATTAATTGCAACTGTTATATCTATATTTGTGTATATTTTCTTTTTAATCTATCTATGGGGCAAAGCTAAGCAGTACGACGAGATATATCTCGATTCATTAACAAAAATACATAATAGAAAAACTATGTCTTCTTCTTTATCGATCTAAACAAGTTTAAACCAGTCAACGACACTTATGGCCACGAGATGGGCGATAAGCTATTAATAGCCTACGCTCAGCGCTTAAAGCACCGCTTTAACAGCGATTCACTGCCACTCAGGCTTGGCGGCGACGAATTCGGACTACTAATTAACGGCTCACTAAACGATGAACAGATTAAAAGTATAACCGATAGACTAGTAAGCCTTAGCAATGAAACTTTTGTTTTAGATGATACCAATATCAATATCTCCTCAGCTGTCGGCCATGCAACCTACCCAAAAGACGGCAACACTATCGAAGAGGTAATGGAACTTGCTGACAAGAGAATGTATGAGAATAAAAAGAGCAGAAGATGATGTCGACTAAAATGCACAGAAAAAGCGCTATGCGCTTACAATATAGTTTTTTAATTAAGATATACTATTTTAATAATGATAAGTGCATAATCTGAGTCGTCTGCTTTTGCAAAATCTTAAACTTATTAGATAAAAATGCAAAATAAAAAACCTTGTAGTAATCTACAAGGTTTTTTGGTGGGCCTTCGGGGTCTCGAACCCGGGCCCTACCGGTTATTAGCCGGTTGGT
>CAYJGP010000014.1:0-25177 GCA_964369435.1 uncultured Oscillospiraceae bacterium
TAAGGCATCCTTTTTTGATATTCTTTTAATTTATAAACTATTTAAAATACATAAACAAGTTACAGCGCATCATTCCATTGTAGAGTTTTCTCTTTTTGTCGGCTTTTCTGCCAAAATACTGCTCGAACTCTTCATCTGATGAAATTATGCTATATTTAAACCCGCTGTTTGGAACAAATGTCTGCCCCATCTTTTTATATATTTCACGCGCACTATCTTTATCGGAAATTCTCTCACCATAAGGTGGATTGCAGACGATAAGTCCATCATCTCCTTCGAGTTTGAAATCGTTAAAATCGCCCTCTTCAACTCTTATCTTTCCTGCAACACCAGCTTTTTTTATATTTGCTATTGATAGATCGATAGCTTCTGGGTCTATATCAAACCCAAACCCTGAAAACTCACTATCTTTAATAACTGCTGCATATGCTTGCTGCTTTGCATCTTTGAAAGCATTTTTATCTATAAAGCCATATCTCTCGGCCGCAAACGGCCTTGCAATGCCCGGAGCTATTCTAAGCGCTTTATAGCTACCTTCGATTAAAATCGTCCCAGAGCCGCAAAATGGGTCGTATAACGTGCCATTTGTAGAAAGTCTTGAAAGTCTTATTATCCCTGCTGCAAGTGTCTCTTTAATCGGCGCTATAACCGACTGCTTTCTATATCCCCTCTTATGGAGCGGATATCCGCTTGAATCTATCATTATACATGCATCGTCTTTAAGTATACCAAATGAAAGCTGAAGCTTAACGCCCGTTTCCTCAAATATAGATTTATTGTAGCTACGCTCAAGGCTTTTAACAACAGCTCTTTTCATAATCCTCTGACAGTCTGGAATACTTGCAAGCTTTGAATTAATGCTGTACCCTTTGACTGGAAATTCATCGTCTATTCCGATATAGTCTGCCCAGTTAATTGCCGCAACACCCTCAAATAGATCGTCGAATGTATATGCTTTAAATCTTAAAACGACAATCAGAACCCTCTCAGCTGTTGACAGAGTTATATTTGCTGTTGCAAGGATACTATCATCGCCACTAAAAAACACACGACCGTTATCCACAACAACATCCGTAGCATTAATCTTGCGTATCTCCTCTGCAAGAACGCTCTCAAGGCCAAATATACAGGTTGCGACTAAATTAAACTTCAAAATATACCTCACTTAAAAATGCGGGGCCGCTAGTGCAGCCCCTATTAATATTAATACTGTGGACGGAGAAGACCATATCCGCCATCGTCTCTTTTGTAAACTACTGAGATGCTGTTTGTTTCAACATCGAGGAAAACAAAGAAATTATGCCCTATAAGCTCAAGTTGCATTATCGCCTCATCTTGATGCATTGGATGCAAATCAAACTCCTTAACCCGAATTAGGTCAGCAGCATTTACCTCTGCTACAGGCGCTGGTAGATTATCAAATGCACCACTGCGAAGCTTTGTGATTAGCTTATCTTTATTTTTAACAATTCTACGCTCTATAACGTCAGCTGCTGCATCGACTGCAATAAACTTATCAGCATCTTGTTTCTCACATCGGTAGATAAAACTCTTGTATCGAACAGTTACTTCTGCTTTGACAATATTTTTGAAATTCGAGATCACTACTGATGCATCTGCCTCTTTATCAAAAAACTTTTCAAGCCGCTCGAGTCTATTCAAAACCTTGTCCTTAAACTCATCTGATAGGTCCATCTTCTTCGCTGTGAATTTTACGTTCATAAAATCAACTCCCTTAGTAAAATGGGTTTTTCTGTAATTTTATTTTACCATAAAAAACAGCAGATAACAATTAACGAAATGTAAATAAAATTTAGTGATTTTCGTAAAAAAGGACGGAAATATTATCCGTCCGTATCTTACCTTTTACGAGGGCCACTTCCACGTTTTGATTCAATTCCTCTTTTTATATCAGACATTCTCTCTTCGCTGTTCTGCTGGAATTTTTTCATCATATCTTCAAATGAAAGATCTCCTGAAACAGCTGGTTTCGGTTGCCAAACATGCGCTTTAGGAGCCGCTTGTACTCGCTCGCCTCTTCCTTCGTTTGTCATGACTGTAGCTCGCTTAATTGATAAGCTTATTTTCCCATCTGGCGAGATTGAGAGAATCTTCGCTTTAACGATATCTCCAACTTTTAGATGGTCGCTTATCTCTTTAACATATGTAGATGCAACTTCTGAAATATGCACCATACCGCTTTTTCCGCCGAATTCTAAAAATGCCCCAAACTTAGTTATACCTGTGATTTTGCCTTCTACAATAGTCCCTATAGATACCTGATCCAAAAAAATTTGTCCCCCTTAAAATTAACTGCCTGAAATATCAACATATATCCGCTCATTGGGATATGCGTATCCGAGTTTCTCACGCGCCACCTTCTCGATATACTCATTATTTTCATCGAGCTCTGACTGACGTAGTGCTTCTTCATTCTGTTGCTCTAAAATCTCAACTTGATCATTTAGCTCTTGAAGTTCTTGCTCTTTAGAAGCAACATCAAAGTTTAAGGAAACAATATTAAACAGGCCGTAAGCTAAAAATGCTACTACCGCAAATTTATAAACGATGCCTTTTCCTTTTATTAGTTTCTCTTTTACTTTTTTCATATCTCTTGCTTCCCTGTTTTTTTGTATGTGCAATTTGATTATACACTACTTTACGTCTCTTTTTCAATAGTAATTTTCTTTGAATTGCCCTTTTTTTAAGATTTTTTTTGATTATAGACGATATTTCAGCTCTTTTTTTGTTGAAATACGAAAAAAGGCGCAAAACAGGCGAAAAAACAGCTGCTAAACATCTTAAAATTAATCTCGAAACTTTCAAGAGTATCTTTTCAAAGACAGCCTGTATTTTTCTAAAAACAAATAAATAGCAGATAAGGAAAGTACACATTATAATCGCTATCATAAAACCTCGCGGCAATCCACCGAAATAGCTGTTGACAAATAAAAAAAGAAAGACAAAAACTATCGCACAGTAGAGAAAATCAAAGAGGTAGGACAATAACGACCCCCTCTTTGAAAATACAACTCGAATTGCAGAGATAAGGCAGTATAAAAAGGCGCAAAAAAAACCAAAAACAGCTGAATATATCCCCTGGGTAACTTGATCTAAAAGGAGCAGTTCCACAGCATCTACCTAAAAAGACGACCAAACAGACCGCCACCATCGCTTCTTCTGTTGTTATCGTCATACTCAAGCGACTCAATCTCGCCTGAAATAGTTATATCTCCTGTTTCAACACTTAGCCTGTGAACCTTTAGCATATCGCCTTTAACGGTTAAATCGCCAAAATCTGTTATAACAACAATCTGAGCGTCATCAAAGCTCTCGATATCAAGCGCTCCTGTTATCGTTACCCTTTCTCTGTCTTCAACAGTCACATTGTGACCTGAAAAACCTCTTTTTTCTTCCTGCATATAATCACCTCAATAGATAATATGCAGACAAGTATTCGTTTATTACTTGACGTGATTTTTTTACTAAATCACTTTGTATAAATTTGTTGCATCATTTTTTAGCACATGCGACGATAGTTCTAAAACCTCAACAGATAGGGGTTTTGCTCCTATACTTATCACAATAATATCGCCTACTTTAACTTCGTAGCTCGCTTTTATAATTTTGCCATTAACCGATATCTTTCCGGCATCACATGCATCGTTTGCAACAGTTCTTCGCTTTATTAGCCTTGAAACTTTTAAAAATTTATCAATTCTCATAATTTCCCTCAAAAAAAATCAACCGACTAAACTTAAAGCCGGTTGAAAAAACTTTCTTATTTTATCATATCTTTTAATGCTTTACCAGCTTTGAAAGAAGGAGTTTTTGATGCCGCTATTTTAATTGGCTGCATTGTTCTTGGGTTTAAACCGTCTCTCTCTGCACGCTCTTTAACGCTGAATGTTCCAAAACCTACTAGTTGAACTTTTTCACCTTTTTTAAGAGCTTCACCAATTCCATCAAAGATAGCTTCTACAGCTTTTGTAGCGTCTTTTTTTGTGATTGTAGCACTCTCAGCTACTAATGCGATTAAATCTGTTTTTGTCATTTTTTCGTCCTCCGTTACTTTGTTTTTTTCCATATTTTTTTTGAGGATTCCTCATTTAGCTGCTCAAGGCTACCGAATTCCTCTATAATCAGCTTCTCGACTCTCGCAAACCGCTCTGTAAAGTCATCACAACTTCGATAAAGAGCCTCTTCACTGTCAATCGATAGCAAATTAACCGTATTAACTGCTGAAAACAACATATCACCGACCATACCCTCTTTTGTCTTTGGATCAACTGTTTTCAACTTTGTGAGCAAATCAATGGTTTCATCAATGCTCTCATCAATATCCCTTAAATTAGCACCCGTACTAGAAGCTCTCTTTATGATCTTTTGAGCTCTCATTAGTGCTGGAAGAGATGCTGGTACTGCACTCACAGAATCACTGATGAATTTATCGCCTTTTTCTGTTTTCTTAAGCTTGTCCCAATTTTCAAGAACGCTTTCACTGTCACCACCAACCGCTGTACTAAAAACATGCGGATGTCTGTAGACAATTTTCTTATATACCCTATCGATAACATCATCAATTGTGAATACACTCTTCTCACTCTCAATCTGTGAGTGAAGAAGTATCTGCAACATAACATCGCCAAGCTCTTCTTTTAGAAGCTCTTTGTCATCTTTATCAATCGCCTCACAAGCTTCATAGGTCTCTTCTATAAAGTTTTTTCGAATAGAACTATGAGTCTGCTCTCTGTCCCAAGGACATCCTTCATCACTTCTTAGTATCTCGATAAGCTTTACAAAATCATAAAAATTATACCGCTCTTTTTCTTCTAAAACAACCATTAAAACCGCTCCTTTAGTATTTTAACTCAATAATCTCAATTTTTCAAGGATTTTTATTAATTTTTCTGTGCGAGGTAGCATCTTTAAATCCGATTTGTGAAAACCTCTAAAAAAAGTAAACAAAATTATATAAATTGCCACAGAAATAACCGCTGAAATGACAATTGAAATGATGTTTCCATAATCTACCATAAGAAAATTATAGCTAAAATAGCAAGCTAAACCTGCAAATAGCGCTGAAATTACCGGCTTTAAAAACACAGAATTTATAGAGACAGAAATATCTGAAGAAACTTTTACCGATACAAGAAGCGCTACAAAAACAAAGCTAAACGAAATAAGTGTGCCAATTGCGGCACCATAAATATTTAGTGTTGCTATTTTTATCAGTCTTTCATTTACAATTAGCTTTAAAAAGGCTGATGCTATCATTATTTTAATTGGAATATCCGTCCTTCCAAGTCCTTGAAGAATACTTGCAAGCGGCATAGACAGACAGATAAATATAATTGATATAGATAAGATCGAGAGTAGCTCACCCGATAGAGCAACTTCATCTATTTTTGATGGATATAGCAAAAACATAATCGGTTTTGCAAGCACAGCAACGCATGCAGCAGCCGGTGCTGCAATTGTCATAACTAGCCTTGAAACCGACTGTGTCCCCTGCTCTATACGCCCTCTGCTATGCTCTGCTGCAGCCTTTGAAATAACAGGGATAATTGCTATTCCGAAAGCTATCGTCATAGATGGGATTAAATTTAGAAAATTAAATGCCACCTGATAGGCGCCATATAGCATATTTGGAAGCTGCGAAATATCTCCACTACCTAAAATATTATCGCCATAAATAGACAGCAGATATTCGCTATTAGTAGTCGTTAGAAGTTTTAAGCTATCCATAATAGTTGCAAGGTCGATAGTCCCTGTAATATTTGCCACGACAGCGCCAAGGGATATCGGTATTGCGATTTTTATTATTTTTGCTGTTGGATTATAACTGCTTTTATTGCTCTTCACTCTTCTTAGTGCAGCCTCACCGCGGTATCTAAAAAACAGATAGAGCGCCGATATCGCAACGCTTATAGTTATTCCAAACATTGCAGCAGCTGCTGCATACGGCAGCACTACTTCGCTTGCATGCTCTCTTGACAGCAGTTCTATTCCAAAAAAAGGAGTGTTATCTCTTTGCATCTTGTATGCATACTCGACTGTTAAAAAGCATAGTGCCCAGCCGCATATAAGCTTTACTATCGCCTCAAATATCTGGGATACGGCTGTAGGTACCATATCGGACATTCCTTGGTAGTAGCCTCTAAAAACTGCAATAATACACCCGAAAAACACCGATGGAGTTATCGCGAATATACACAGTAACGCCTGTGGATTATTTATGTAATCTGCAAAATATGGAGCAGCTATATACATAGAGACAGAGCCTATTAAACCAATCACAAAAAACAGCATAAATGCATAGCGAACAATTAATCGAATGTTTTCTTCTTTTCCAAGCGCTTTGTTTTCAGCGACCAGTTTCGATACCGCAATAGCTATTCCTGAAGTGGTCAGTGAGTAGATAATAAAGTATAAATTATACGCAGTGCCAAAGTAGCCAAGCCCCTCTATACCTATCATATTTGTTATAGGTATCCGAAAGACTGCTCCAATTATTTTTACTATAAATGTTGAGATAGATAGGAGAAAAGCTCCCATCACAAAACTTTGCTGTTTTCTCTTTGACAAAGTTCTCCTCCGCTTTCCAAAACAGCAGAGGAAGACCCTCCTACTGTTTTATAAGAGTATTGTAGAGGAGTTGGTTATAGGTTGGGAACGGCAACATAGCGGTTGGAATTTTCCCCTCAAGCAGATCATAGCTGCTGCGCAGTTTTTTCTGTGCAGGAATTAGGCTATCTCTTGCAATAGTTGCTTTTTCGATATCTTTTTTCGCATCTTCTATAGTCTGAATAATATTATTTAACGCCGCTATCTCATTGCAGATATTACTGTAGCATTCGTTTATTTCACTATACTGCTTCTTTTGCATTTCACAGTCTATACCAATGCTACTATTGTTTTTAATAATATCATAAACACTCTTTTGGTATGCAACTATCGATGGGAGAATTTCACTCTGCGCCATCTCTATCATTACACGACTCTCGATAACTGCTTTTTTGAAATAGATATCTATATTTATATCATACCTTGCTTGCAACTCCTCATTTGAGTATACGCTGTATCTTTTAAAAATATCACGCGTTGCATCGCAAAGTAAGCTCTCCGCTGCTAAAACTGTATCTCGTACATCAGATAGTCCGCGCTTTAGAGCTGTCTCAATCCAGTCATCACTGTATCCGTTGCCATTAAAAATAATTCTAGCATTTTTCAGATATACCTCTTTAATGATAGAGATAACCTCCGCATCAAAGTCAGAGCAGTTCTCAAGTCTTACTGCAAATTCATCTAAGACAGATGCAACAATAGTGTTGAGCACTGTATTTACAAACGAAATACTCTGCGATGAACCAGGCATACGAAACTCAAACTTATTGCCTGTAAAGGCAAACGGCGAGGTTCTATTTCTATCGCTTCTATCGGCATAAACGTTTGGAAGGGTTGGTACACCAAATTCAATCTCTCTTCTACCGGTTTCTTTTGGCTGTACCGCTGATGTTGCAACTGTTTTTAAAACCTCTTCAATATCATCTCCAAGGTAGACAGATATTATTGCAGGTGGCGCTTCGTATCCACCAAGACGGCTATCGTTGCTATATGAAGCAGCAGAAAAACGAAGCAGAAGCGAATTTTCATCTATTGCCTTTATAATCGCTGCTAAAAACAGAAGAAAACGCATATTTTCATAAGGTGTATCTCCAGGCTCTAGAAGATTTTGATTGTCATCGGTCGAGATAGACCAGTTGTTATGCTTTCCACTTCCGTTAATATATTCAAACGGTTTCTCATGGAGAAGACAAGCAAGACCATGTCTATCCGCTATCTTCTTTAAAAGCTCCATAATAAGCTGGTTTTGGTCTGCTGCAATATTAACTGAGGTAAATATCGGTGCAAGCTCATATTGTGCTGGTGCAACTTCGTTGTGCTTAGTTTTCGATAAAATACCAAGCTTCCAGCACTCAGCATCAAGCTCTGCCATAAATGAGCTTATCTTCTCATCTATAGCGCCATAATAATGGTCATAAAGTTCCTGTCCTTTTGGTGGTCTTGCTCCAAAAAGTGTTCTTCCACATAAAACAAGATCTTTTCTTTGTCTGTAAAGATTTTTATCAACGAGAAAATACTCTTGCTCGGCACCGACAGTTGTATTTACCTTTTTACAGTCGTACTCGCCAAAAAGACGTATAATACGTACCGCTTGGGTCGAAATTGCTTTTTGTGAGCGAAGAAGAGGAGTTTTTTCATCGAGCGCTTCAGTGCTATATGAGATAAATGCCGTTGGGATACAAAGGGTTACTCCAGCTTTATCCTCTTTTAGAAAGGCAGGAGAGGTGCAGTCCCACATTGTATAACCTCGCGCCTCAAAAGTTGCACGAAGACCACCTGAAGGGAAAGACGATGCATCTGACTCGCCTTTAATTAGCATTTTGCCTTTAAATTCCATGGCAATGCCACCCTTTTTATTCGGGCTTATGAACGACTCATGCTTCTCAGCGGTAAACCCGTTGAGCGGTTGAAACCAGTGTGTATAATGGGTAGCACCACGCTCAACAGCCCAGTCGAGCATTGCTGCCGCTACCTCATCTGAAATACTGCTATCGATTACTTCACCATCGTCAATTACTTTTTTTATCGCTTTATAAGTCTCTTTCGATAAGCGCTCCTTCATCTCTTTTTGTCCAAACAAATTTGATGCATAAAGCTCTTCGGTTAAACTCTTCTTTGCCATTTAATCCTCCTATTTATTCACGCCAGCTTTACATACAGGACAGATTAAATCCTCCCGTTTCACCCTACTGCCACAGTTGTAGCATCTATGACCACAAATACGTCCCTCTTCCGCATCTAGCTCTTCTAGTCTTTTCTTCATCTCGTCAATTTTCATAACCTTTTGCTTTATCTCAGCGCTTAAATCCACTTCGTACTTAACGCTGTTATAATAATCATTTCCAATACCTTTATATAGCTCATCAATACTTCGTCTCACCTTGCTTTTATCCATCATGATACCAGCTTTATCGGATAAATCGACTCCTTTTTTGACCGCTTTGTCGAAGCAATCTTTTGCCATTCCTTTAAAATCATCAAACCGCATAGTTAGCCTCTCTTTCTGTTTTCTTCATAAAACTCTAAAACTTTTTTCTTTCGCTTTAGCATCTCATCGAAATTTTTTATATAGTCGGTTGGGTATTTGTTCGCATAAACTCGTTCTATTTTTCTGCTTGCTTTATCGCAAAACAGCTTTGTAACTCCATTGGCACCAGCTGCTAATATCGACTGACATTCCTCCATAATAACAACATTATAGTGAGACTGCGCTCCCTCTGTGCAATAACCGACATTCTCACAGTTTGAAACGGTGTTTTTCTGGCGGTAAAGATAATATGGTAGATATCCTTTATTATAAAGCATCTTCCGACTTTCATCAATCATCGTCACAACATCACTTCTGTTTGCTTCAAAACTGCCGCTACCATCAATGTTTATATTCGATGCCCGCTTGACTGTTAGAGTATGTATAGTTATATTCTGGGGGGCAAGTGCTGCAACATCATC
Source organism: uncultured Oscillospiraceae bacterium (assembly GCA_964369435.1). Taxonomy (GTDB): domain Bacteria; phylum Bacillota; class Clostridia; order Oscillospirales; family Ruminococcaceae; genus CAYJGN01. The sequence goes on from CAYJGP010000014.1 coordinate 9,577, forward strand.
TACTGATTTTAAAAACTCTTCGGTACTCTCGCCCAAAAGCCCTGCTATCAAATCGGTGTTTATTGCATCAAACCCATACTTCCGCGCTAGATTAAAACTATCAACAAACTGCTTTGCACTGTGGTTTCGACCTATCTTTGCAAGCGTTTTATCATTTGTCGACTGGGTGTTTATTGAAATCCTCGTAACTCCGCCCTCTTTGAGTGCCGCAAGCTTCTCATCGTCTATCGTGTCTGGTCTGCCTGCTTCACAACTGTATTCTAAAAGATTTCTTAAATCGAAATGGCTATTAACTGTTGCGGTAACTTCTGCGAGCATTTTCGCACTAAATGTTGTCGGTGTGCCGCCACCGATATAAACCGACTTTAAATTAAGATTTAGTTTTGCCACAACTTCTGCTGTTCTCTTTATATCTTGCAGTAGAAGTTTATGGTAGCTCTCTATAAGTCCAGCTTCTCTATCTGTAGCAGTTGAAACAAATGAGCAGTAGCTACATCTTGATGGACAAAAAGGGACTGATACATATAGTGAAAAGTCGTTTTCTAAAACATTATCTAAAATATCTCTCTGACCTTCTGCAGTTTTGAAAAGCAGTTCTCTTTTATCTTTCTGCACAAGGTATCTCTCTTCTAAGTATCTGTCTATCTCAACGTTTGAAACTCCCTTTTTTTGAAGTTCTAATACCTTTTTAACAGGTCTTATCCCTGTGAGCAGTCCGAAAGGTGGACGCACACCGCATTTATCACACAGCATCAAAAAAATCTCTTTTGCTATCCACATCTCTTCGTCGTCAACATTTTCAAATTTTGGTTTCTCTGTCTTTTTATATATTATTTCACTTTCGTATTTTATGTTAATTTCAAGGAAATCTATTGTTTTAATCTCGATAAAATTCTCTGTCTGCAGGGTTTTCGTAGTTATTCCATCAAAGAACATCGAGGCAATATTTTTGCTCTCGTATAAAAAAATACTGTTATCTATTGAAAATCGCATTGTGTTTCCTTTAATCATATACATTAAAATCAAGGTTGTTCAAATATGGATTGTTTGCTTTTTCGTATGAAAGGGTGCTGCTATCATCATGTCCGCAAAGAACAGAATAATCCCCCTCAATAGCATTAATCTTTTTAATGCTCTCTTTCATCTTCAAGGTATCGCCAAGATACAAATCGGTCCTGCCGACAAACCCTTTAAAGAGAACATCGCCAGAAAAAATAACATCTTCTGCAAATAGCATAGTACATCCTGGAGTGTGTCCCGGGAAAAACTTTGGAGTGAACTCTGTTTTACCTACTTTAAAAGCGGTATCTTCTGTATAAAAAACATCAGGCTCGAAACTTTTTGCACCACGAATACCATATTTCGTAGCGCTATCTTCCATCTTTGCGATAAGAGGCATATCCTCTTTGTTATAATAAATTTTTGCACCAGTAAGCGCTTTTAGTTCTGCAACACCACCTACATGGTCAAAATGTCCGTGGGTTATTAAAATCGCTTCAATTCGAAGCTCTTGCTCTGTTGCCGCTTCATATATTTCTTTTCCATGTGAGCCGGGATCTACTACCGCTGCTACACCGTCTTCATCGTAAACTATATAACAGTTTGTCCCAATAGGCGGCACTTTTATATTTATTATCTCCATTTTAGTTTCCCTTCTTTAAATCACTGCTATTTGCAACAATAGTAACAGGACCATCATTTACAAGTTCTATTTTCATATCGCCGCCAAAAACTCCGATTTTAGTCTCAACTTCTTCTTTGCAATAGTTTGCAAACTGAAGATACAGCTCTTTTGCTATATCTTGTTTTGCCGCTTTGCTAAACGATGGACGCCGACCTTTTTTTATATCTGCGCAGATAGTAAAATTTGATACAACAAGAATTTCACCTAGAATATCTTTAACCGAAAGGTTTAGCTTTTCATTTTCATCTTCAAATATGCGAAGCTTAGAAACCTTTTCCGCTAAAATTTTTGCATCTTCTTTCGTATCTGCTGCCGAAACTCCAAGCAAGATTAAAAGACCTTTTTTTATCGCTGCTACCTCTTTACCATCGCACAATACCGCCGCTTTTAAAACTCTTTGCACTACACAAGTCATATATTACCTCTATAAGTTCTGCGAGCGCTCAACCGATAGAACGCTATTAATTTTCTTGAATTTTGTAGTTATTGTATTTAACTGCTCTTTTGAGTTTACACCTATTGATATAGTTGTAAGGCTGTTTCGATTTTTTAGCACATTTGCATTTAGTGAGTAGATAGGAATATGAAGCATCGAGAGAAGACTTGTTATATCTGCTAGCAGTCCATCTCTGTTAAGCGCAGTTATATCGAGCGAAACTCTATAATCCCCAACACTTACACTGTTCCATTCAGATTTCACAAAGCGTCCTCTGTTTTCTTCTGCTATCTTTTCCATATCGGCATTCGGACAGTCTTTGCGATGGATAGAAACACCAAAACCTCTTGTGACAAAGCCAACTATCTCTTCACCTGGAAGCGGCGAGCAACATTTTGCAAACTTAATAAGACAGTTGTCAAGTCCCTCAACTACTACACCGCTCTTATTTGCACCGCCACTCTTTTTAATTAAATTATCAACCGAAATTGCATCGGTTTTTCTATATTTCTTCTGATACTCCTCGCGAATTCGAGGCATTATTTTAAATAGAGAAATTCCCCTATATCCAACTGAAGCATAGAAATCGTCAAGAGAGTTACAGTGATGTTTCCTTGAAATTTCAAGGATAAACGGCTCGAGATCCTCATCACTCATAACTATCCCCGCTTTTTTAAACTCCCTTTCAACCTCAACTTTACCCTGAACTATATTCTCTTCTCTGCGCTCTTTTTTAAACCATGAACGGATTTTAGTGCGTGCTTCGGTAGTTTTCGCTATATTTAACCAGTCTCTGCTAGGTCCGTGGTTTTGAGATTTAGTTGTTAAAACCTCGACTATTTCGCCCGTGTGCAACTGATAGTCAAGTGGCACAATCCTACCATCAACTTTAGCTCCCTGCATACTGTTTCCAACCGCCGAGTGGATAGCATAGGCAAAGTCTATAACCGTTGCTTTTGCTGGCAGGGTTATAATTCCACCTTTTGGAGTGAGCAGGAAGATGTCATCTGGAGTTAAATCGCCTTTTATCGTCATGATAAGGTCTTCAGCATCTTCTTGCTCTTGCTGATTTAGTATCGTTCTAATCCATGAGAGCCTGTCTTCGAGCTTCTTATCGCTCTCAATTCCAGCTTTATATTTCCAGTGCGAAGCTATACCGTATTCTGCGGTATAATGCATCTCAAATGTTCTTATCTGCACCTCAATAGGTATCCCCTCACGTCCGATTACCGTTGTATGAAGCGACTGATACATATTCTGTTTCGGAGTTGAGATATAGTCTTTAAATCTACCGGGAATAAGCCTGAACATCTCATGAATAACACCTAGGATATTATAGCATTCCTCAACGGTATTAACAATTACTCGTATCGCATAGACATCATAAATCTCTTCAATACTGCGCCCTTGCATATATAGCTTTCTGTATATGCCATATATACTCTTAACCCTTGATTCTACATCCATATCAGGACATATAGGGCGAATTCTACCTTCAATGTTATCTCGAATTTGCAACAAAAGGTCGTCATTTCGAAGAGCTCTATTTTGAAGCTCTTCCTCTATTTGGTTATAAGCAACAGTATCTAAAAAACGAAGTGCCTTATCCTCAAGCTCCTCTTTAAGCGCACGAATACCAAGCCTATGTGCTATCGGTGCATAGACTTCCAGTGTTTCTTTTGCTGTATCGCGCCTTTTCTGGTCGGGCATAAAGTGAAGAGTTCGCATATTATGCAGTCTATCTGCAAGCTTTATTATTATAACCCTTATATCTTCGCTCATCGCAAGGAGCAACTTTCGAACATTCTCATTCTGCTGCTCTTCGTGGGTATTAAACTGAACACGCCCAAGCTTTGTAACTCCATTTACAAGCTGTGCAACTGTACCTGAAAATTCTTTTGTAATATCTTCAAATGTATACTCTGTATCTTCAATTACATCATGGAGGAGTGCTGCAATGATAGTCTCGCTATCCATTCCTATTTCAACTAAGATCTCCGCCACTGCAATAGGATGAATAATATAAGGCTCGCCGCTCTTTCGCACTTGAGCACTATGCGCGTCATTCGCAAATCGATAGGCTTTATCTATCATATCGATATCATAAGCTTTGTCGCTCTTTTTTATCTTTTCTATTAAATCAGCTATCCTGCTCAATTTGCATCTCCTCTCTCTCGATATATTTGTTTATATAATTTTGTATCTAGCAGATCAACTTTTTTAGCAGGTGTTATTATCTCTATAACATCTCTTCCACCGATACTTTTCTTCGCCACCAGTCCCGCTTCAATAAAAATCTCACACGCTAAATATGTAATAAACATATTCGGTTTATTAAACACAGCAACAGATATATCATAGATATCATAAATTAGTGATTTTTTCATCGAAAGAAATCTATACAAAGCTGCAAAGTCATCTCTGCTCACCATTGGAAAATTTTCTTTATCGCCATTTTGCACAGCGTTTAAACAGCTAATATCTTCTCTAGTAGGCGGATTTTGCGATATATCAATAACTTTCACCGAAAGATATTCACGCTCGTTATATCTGTTTACCGAAATAGAAGCTATTATGTTAATAGTGGTACCTTTCGGATATGTGAAATCATCAATGGTACTACCAAAAAAAACAGCATCAAAAACGCATTCTTTTGTAGATAGTTTTAGTTTTATAAACTTACCACCTGACAAAGGCGTTATATCTTCTATCTTAGCATCGATAATCAAAAAAACAGGCTCTTCATTACCTCTGCCGTATGGCTCTAATATCTCAAGACTTTTTGCAAATGGTAGGGTTAATTCTTCGCTTGTTGCAATAGCGTCCGCTTCGATTGACTGAAATATGGGTGCATCACAAATCGGTTTATGCTCTAAAACACCACTTTTAAACTTTTCAAAATTTTCGTGTGACATTGAAAATCCAGCTGCTGCGCTATGTCCTCCAAACTTTAATAAAAGCTTTTCTGCTTTTGTTAAGCATTCTAGAATGCCAAACTCCGGAAGAGCTCGAACACTACCTTTAATTTCATTTCCAATCCTTGTCATAACTATAGCTGTTTTCTTATACCGCTCGACAAATCTCGCAGCTATTATCCCTATTATTCCATCGGGGAGGTTCTCATCATATATAAGTGTGCAGTGCTCGCCAAAAACTGCATTCTCTTCATTTTCTTCGATATTCGCAACCGCTACTAACTCTATTTCTCGCCGCTTTGCATTACAGTCTAAAAGCAAATTCGCATACTCTTCCGCCTCGTCGATATCATCGGTCGCTAGAAAAACAAACGCATCGACAGGGTCGCCAATTCTTCCTGCACTATTTATCGCAGGGGCTATTTTATAGCCTATCGACTCACAGTTTATCTCTTCTTTCTTTATATTAAAGAGTGATAGGAGCGCATCAATAGACGGGATCTCTTCCTCCTTCATCTGCGAAAGACCCTTACTTACTATAACTCTGTTATCCCCCACAAGCGGCATAACATCGGCAACTGTTGCTATTGCTGCGAGATAGCCATACTGCGAGAATATCGTTTCAAAATCCCCCTCAAGTGCTGCTGCAAACAAAAGCGCTACAAATCCACCGCTATACTCTAAAAAGTCCTCGTTCGTACATTGCGGATTTATAACAGCGAGTGCCATTGGAAGATTTTCCCTCGGTTTATGGTGGTCGGTAACTATTACATCTATTCCATGCTCTTTTGCATATAATACTTCATCAAAGGCAACTATACCGTTATCAACTGTTATTATCAGCTTAACATCAGCGGCTATCAGTTCATCAATTCCATTTTTTGCTATTCCATAACCCTCTTCTCGGCTTGGAATTTTCACGACAACATCGGCACCTATTTCATTTAGGTATCGGTAGAGAATAGCTGTTGCACAAACACCATCGGCATCATAGTCACCAAAAATCCCTATCCTCTCACCCTCTTCGATCGCTTTAAAGGTCCTGCTAGTTGCAATATCTATATCAGAAAAAACTTCTGGTCTTATTGAAATCGTATCTTCATTTAAGAATTTCGCAAGCTTTTCATCTGTATCTATACCTCGTTTTGCAAGTATTGATTTTAGGTTGTTTTTGATATCGGCAGTAATCATTGTCTCGACCGAATCTTTAACGGTAAACTCTTTAAACATCTCTCACCAACTATGTTAATCTTTATATTTTTCTATTATTGCTCGAGCAGTATTCACCCCATCTGCCGCAGCAGACATTATTCCGCCGGCATATCCTGCACCTTCGCCGCAAGGATACAGCCCCTTAAAACTCACGCTCTCTCGATTTTCATCGCGCTCAATCCGAATCGGGGAGGAAGTTCTTGTTTCGGGAGCAGTTATAACGGCACCCTTTGAAGCAAACCCTCGAATTTTACTCTCAAAGTTCGCTACACCTTTTCTTAACATATTATTTATACGAGATGAAAACAGCGATGATACATCAGCTGTTATAACACCAGGCTTATAGGTCGGCACAACAGAGCCATTACCAACAGTACCCATAAGAAAGCTTTTAGCTGACTGCGATGGTGCATGGTAGCTTTCACCTGCCAATTTGTAGGCATTGCGCTCGATCTGTCTTTGAAACAAAATACCATCAAGTATACCACTGCCAAAATCTTTCGAATCAACTGAAACTACAACCGCACTGTTTGCATTATTATTTGCGCGATTGCTATAGCTCATTCCGTTTGTAACAACCGCTCCCTCTTCACTTGCCGCCGCAACAACATATCCACCTGGACACATACAAAAGGTATAGACCGCTTGATTATCGCTTCGCAGCGAGAGTGCATATTCTCCGCTTTTAAGATTTGGATGTCCCGCGAAATCATGATAGAGTGACTTATCGATATCCGACTGTAGATGTTCTATTCTAAAGCCAACAGAGAATGGCTTCGAGCTTATTGCAACCTGTTGTTGCAAAAGCCTTTTAAAAAGCTCACTCGCGCTATGCCCTGGAGCTAATATAATATCGCTTGTCTCTATCTCGCCACCGCTACACACCGCCGCTACTACTGCACCGTTTGCATCGGTTTTAAAGCTTATAAATTCGTTATCAAATATAATACTTCCACCAAGAGAAATAATCTCCTCGCGAATACCTTTAACAACTCTTCTCATAACATCTGTACCGATATGCGGTTTTGCAAGATAGCGAATATCGGATGAGGCACCGTGACTTACAAATGTTTTTAAGATATAGTCATGGCAAATATCTTTTGTTCGAGTGGTGAGTTTACCATCTGAAAATGTTCCAGCGCCACCCTCGCCAAACTGGATATTGCTTTTTGGATCGAGATCAAAACCACCAAAAAAGCTTGATACCTTTTTCACCCTCTGCTCTATTTTTTCACCCTGTTCTACAACAACAGGGCGAAGTCCTGCTTTTGCAAGGGTTAGAGCCGCAAACATTCCTGCCGGTCCAAACCCTACAATAAGCGGCCTTTGCCCTTTGTATTTTTCTAAATATTCTGGTGCGTAGCTTTCGGTTTCATCTTTATATGAAAGATTATATTTCGATGCAATTACGCTCTCTTGCTCTGCATCCTTAAGCATTACAGCATACGATTTTATCTGTTTTATATCATTCATTTTTCTAGCGTCAACAGAGACCTTGACCGTTCTAAAGCTTTCTACATCATCTCTTTTTATACCGAACTTATAGAGCTTTCTAAAAAGCTTATTATCTCCATCATCTAAAATACCAAGTGAAACATTTTGAATTATTATCATATCTACTCCGAAACTCTTATATTGACCGTATATTCGCCATTGTACCAAACATTATCATAACCGTTTATCATAATTTTTGCCGTAACGATATTCTCACCTTGAGAGAGGGTTATTTCTGATAAGTCAACTTCAGCTACTATATCTCCAGCTTCGATTTCTTCTAGTACATCCTGAGGCCCCACTATTAAAACATCAGCTATTGAGTTTGTAAGAAGAGTTATCTCTCTGTTTGTCGGTCGGTTTATAGTGTTAATATTTGTTACCCTAAAGCTTTCGGTCTCGATATCTGATGAAACTGAAGCTGTCACCTGTGTAACATTTGATATATTATCATATCCTGTTGGAAGAAGGATATCAAAGGTAAAACTCTCGCCACCTGAAACTTTCGACATATCGATATAGCCGATATTCAAGCTATCTGTTTGAGCTATCGATTCAGCTGGTCCTGCAACCTCTATTGTTTTAGTGCTCAAAACTATCGGTAGCTCATCTAAGTTTATTGAGCTTGGGGTGTTGTTATATGATATCTCGAGATTTAAAACCGCCTTTTGAAGAACAGGTACTGTTATCGCAACCTCTGATACCGATAATGTGAAATCATCTTGGTCAATTTCGTTGCCGAGATTATCCTTTAAAATAACAGGTGCACTTGAAGTTGCAGATGCCGTAAACTCACCTGTAAATGAAGCTGATATCTCAATTTCATCTATTTTATTCACTTCGCTCTCAGGGCCTGTCACAGTTATTTCGTTGTTATCAAGCACCGGACTTTTAACGATATATCCATCAGGCACTGAAACTCCAGAGATATTTGATTCGATAGTAAATGTTCTTGAAACTATCCTATCAAATTTAACATAGAGCACCGATGGATTTATATTAACTATCTCAAATTCACCAAGCCCACTTAGCGGCTCTGCATAAAGAGCTACCTCATGGGTACCCGATGAGACGACATTATTTAAGATGGTATTAACCTCTATATCACTCGCTGTTAGCCCACCGACAACCTGTCTGTTTCCATTAACAGTGATACTCACATACTGTGTATCCGCCGAGATAACATCGAGCCCAAGCTCTGCTGTTGCTGTTCCGATTGTATTTATAGATACCGGAACGTTATTTATTACAAAAGTGGTATTTGGAGATATTGTAACATTTACAATCAGCCACACCAAAAAGGCAATAAATATTGCTGCAAATCGCATAAGCCATTCGTTTTTAAATGTTAATTTATTAATACCTTTGCCACTATCTTTTTTTCGCATTGCCTTTGCCCTTTCTGAAAAAACCTTTTTCTGCTCCGTTTTTCAAAACTACAGGATTTACAATCTCAATTGTCAGAACTTTACGCAACTTGTCCTCATCTAAAAATCTCGTAAGCTCACCTGCTCTTGCAAATGAAATAGTCCCTGTCTCCTCAGAAACAGTAACAACCACTGCATCACTCATCTCAGACACTCCAACTGCCGCACGATGTCTCGTTCCAAGTGATTTACTAATACTCGAAGTCTCACTGAGCGGCAAAAAGCATCCAGCTGCCGCAATTTGGGTATCACGTATTACAACAGCACCATCGTGCAGAGGAGAATTTGGGAAAAACATGCTTTCAAGCAGCGCTGACATAACTTTACCATCTATTGCTGTACCTGTAGCGCAGATATCTCCGAGTGAAATTCCTTTTTCAATAACAATGAGCGCACCAGTTTTCGATGCTGATAATGACAGTGCCGCTGTCACAATATTATTTACAACGTTCTTCCGCTCTTCAACCGCCTCTTCACTATTAGAACCTGATAATAGGTGGGAGAAAAACGAAATATTCGTAGTGCCAAATGTCGCTAGGGCTTTTCTAATCTCTGGCTGGAATACAATTATTATCAAAATAATACCAAAATTGAATATATATTCAAGCATAAAGTTTATAGCTGTCAGCGATAAAGCAAAAGATAGCATATAAACAACAACAAGCAACAATACTCCTACCAATAGCTGACTAAACATCGTCTGGCGGAGAAATTTTATGCCATAGTAAATCACAAGCGCAACTAAAGCTATATCTAGAATATCAGATATTCTAATAGTCGATAAAACAGCATAAACATCCGAAAAAACACCCATTATTGCATCCACTAAAGCATCACCCACCTTTACTCTTTATATTATACAACAACAAGTCGATTAAATAAAGGGGTTTATTTAATTTTCGCAAAGGCAGCCGCCACTTTTTCTATATCCGCAGAAGTTGTGAAAACAGAGGGAGATATACGCACAGCTCCGGTTTCAAGAGTACCAAAATATCTGTGTGATAACGGCGCACAATGAAGTCCACCCCGGGTAGCAATATTATTCGATGAGAGCATCTCTGCAAACTGCTCACTGTGGTAGTTTTTGTGGTTTAGAGTAAGTATTGCTGCGCTCTTTCCGCTCTGTGGGATTCCGGTATATAGCTTTAAGTGTTTCAAATCGGCAATTTTTTCATAAAGAGATGCAAGTTTTTCAATTTCTTCTTCGTAAATCTGCTTTATCCCTCGCTTTAACAAAAAGTCGGTACCTGCAGAAATAGAAGCTATCCCTATAGTGTTCACCGTTCCAGCTTCAAGCTTATCCGGCGTGAATTTCGGCATTGCAACTTCTGCCGACAAACTCCCAGTCCCACCAAAACTATGTGGCCTTATATTCTTTTTTGCTCTGTTTATTAAAACACCCGTCCCCGATATTCCAAATATTCCCTTATGTCCTGGCATACAGAGAATATCCCCGCCTTTTATATCAATAGTTCCTGCCGCTTGCGCCATATCAACTATCGTTGTGATATTATTCTCCTTCGCAACTGAAAGCATCTCTTCGATAGGAGGAATAATGCCAAAAGAATTTGATGCAGCTGTAATGACAAGCGTCTTTGTTGCAAAGTTTATCGCAGCACGAAGATTCTCAATTAGTTTATCCCCCTCACCTGAAATTATCGTTAAAGCGATTTTACCTGATTTTTTCAGATAATAAAGAGGACGAAGCACAGAATTGTGTTCATGAACGGTTGTTATGACATGAGAGCCCTCGCTTATTGTCCCGAATATTGCTATATTTAGTGCTTCAGTGCAGTTTTTTGTAAATATAACATCTTCAGCGTCCGCTAAAAATAAAGATGCCAACTTCTCACGTGTTTCATGCACCATAAATCCAGCTTTCATGCTGATAGTATGCCCTGCTCGACCGGGATTCCCACCGTATTCGTCAAGCGCTCTTATAACAGCCCTTCTCACACAAGCAGGCTTTGGATAAGATGTTGCCGCATTATCTAAATATATCATCTGCTCTCCTCTGAAACGATTTTATCAACTATAACTATTTTATTTGCCTTCAGCATCTCAACTACCCGCTCACTATCTTCAGCCAAAACACGAAGACTGTATCCACATCCGGATTTCGCTAATTTTTTCGGGGTTTTTATAACCTCACTTTTTATCCCCGACATATCACAAAGCCTACTCGCACGAGCGGCATAGGTAAATGATTTAAGTTGTATCAATATTTTGCTCATCGCTGTTCACCTCTTAACATTTTATGAGCGTTGGGCAATTTTTGACATAGAAATAGAGTGGCTAAACCTCGCACAAAAAAACTACCGAACATAAAAGTTGCGGTAGTTTTTATTTTCATCTAATTTAAAAACTCTATTCTGCCTTTACCATACCCTCGCTAAACTCTTTTGGTTTTCTTTTTTTAACGAGATATACTGCCCCTGTTAATACAGCGAGCAAAACAACTGCTGAAACGATAAGCCATGGATTATCAGCGATATTTATGTATAAACAGCAGAAGCTGGAAGCATACCAAGAACTGTGCCTATTGTATAGTCTTTGTATTTTATACCTATCATGGCTGAAAGATAGTTTACCGCAGCAAATGGAAACAGTGGAATAAGCCGCACATACAGCATAAACAAAAGACCGTTATCCGCCGCCTTCTTTTGAGCATTTTCCAAGAAAGAGCCGCTTTTAATCCGCTTTAATATTGCATCTTTACCGATGATCTTCGATAGCAGATACGACAGATGACAACCAAGATTTGAGCCGAGAATAGTTAGTAGCAGTCCCATAGGAAGCCCGAATATACTACCACTCAACAGGGTGAATGCCGATGCTGGTATAGCAAATGTTACGAAAATCCCGTATGCTAATACAAACAAAACAGGCGCTAGTGGGTTTGTCCGAATTCCTTCGATAAAACTTAAAAATGCATCGACATCAACATACTGCCTCCCAAGTAGAACGAGCACAATTATGGCTACTGCAATTAATATTTTTTTATACATGAAAACCTCCTCTGCCTATCTGCTCTTTTCGTGTTTCACTATCCTTACCATTCTAATAATACCTGTCAAGAACATAAGAGCATTAAATATCATAATAAACAAAAACGCCCAGTTGCTAAATATAATCATAAGTGAGAATAAGATAAAAGTCTCTGTTCTCTCAACGATACCTACATCGTAATGCGCACTCTTCATCCCCTTATTTTCAAAGAGTGATGTCGCTAGCATAAATGTTGAGAAATTAAAAATCACTCCTGTTAAAAAGATAATATAGTGGATCGTGTTCTGTGGCATTAGAACAAAAAAAGCGATTATCATTGCCGCTTCGACCATCCTGTCAAACACAAGATCTAAATACCCTCCGAGCTTTGAGCTTTTGCTTGTAATCCGAGCTACTGTACCATCGAGAACATCGAGCAGTCCTGATAACCACAACAGAGCAAGTGAAACAATCTTAAACCCAAATCCCAATGCAACCGCCGAAATACCGCCTATTATAAATGCCATAACTGTTATGGTATTTGGACTTAACTTCACAAGTCCTAAGCCACGTGCCACAACATCAAATCCACCTTGAACATATCTCCTTATATTTGTATCTACCATAAAATCACCCTTTTAGTTTTATTATCTTTTGAAGTATACCTCTCTGCCATTCTTTAACACCTTTTTTAAAGCTCTGCAAAGCTGCTGTTTTTAGCACCTCACCGATAATCGGATATTGGTATATTACCGACATTGCCGCCGATAGCTTAATCTTCTGGGTCACCATAAGAGATAGCGTTGGCAACATTTCATCTGCATCTTTTGATAGGATAGTAGCACCTATAACAACACCCTTTTTATCGAGAATAACCTTTAAGAAGCCATCTTCCTCACCCTCTGCACGACCTCTGTCGTTTTCAGTAATAGATACCATTTCAAAGCTTCCAAATCTGCCGGTTTTTCGCGCTTCAATCTCAGATAGACCAACTCTTGCAACCGCCGGTGAGGTATAGGTTGTCCAGGCGATATTGCTATAGTTCTTCTTAAACATTTTAAAGGTAAGAGCATTTTTAATAGCAACTGATGCTTCATAACCAGCCGCATGGGTGAACATATACCCACCAATAACATCCCCACATGCATAAATTCCAGGAATAGAAGTTTGCAGATAGCTATCAACCTCTATAAACCCTCTTTTATCCCTCTTAATAGAAACATTTTCAGATATAAGTTTATCTGTTGCAGCAACTCTTCCTGTTGCAACAAGCAGTGCATCGCCCTTTATTATCTCTTCACTATCTTTGCTCTTTATCTTAACCGAAATATCACCCGCTACTCCTGACACAGATAAAACTTGAGAATTTAGGTGAAGCGAAACACCATCGAGGGTTAAAATCCTCTCCATTATATCCGCAACTTCAGGCTCGTCCTTCATAAAAAGACTGCTGTTTGTATCGATTACCGAAACATCGCACCCTAAATTTGCAAACCCCTGTGATAGCTCAAGTCCGATAGGTCCACCACCTATTGTTATAAGGTGTTTTGGCATTTCTTTTAGTGCAAATATCGTCTTGTTTGTATAGTACGGAACAGATGAAATGCCTTCTATCGGTGGAACAAAAGGCTCTGACCCTGCCGCAATAATTATTCGACGTGCGGTATACTTTTCACCACCTACAGTTACCTCTCGATCTCCTGTAACAACACCAGCACCTTCGATAACACGAACACCCATCCCCTCAAAACGCTCCTTTGAGTCGTGCGGTGCAATATCCGAAATTATTTTTGAAACACGTGCACTTACATCGGCGAGATCTGCGGTAAATTTTGCATCAATCCCAAATTTCTCACTCTCTTTTATATCTTTTGCAAGGTGCGCTGAGCGCAGAAAAGTTTTTGAAGGTACACAACCATAGTTTAAGCAGTCACCACCCATAAGTGAACTTTCGCACAACATAACTCGCCCACCCATACCAGCGCCTGCAGATGCAGCAACTAGCCCTGCACTACCGCCGCCGATAACAATTAAATCAAAATCATAATTCATACATCACACCCCAAACGATAAAAGAAATCATTACTAAATATATCTGATTAGCATGTATTTATTATAGCAAATCTACATACAATTTACAACTTAAAAATAAAATATATGTCAAAATTACACATATCAAGTAGTGTGTCGTTTTAGCTCGAGATAAAAAAACGAGAGGGTAACTCCCTCTCGTTTTTAAAGTTATTTATTTTATTTTTTAAACAATCTGCTTATATCATCAAACTCTATCATATCGCTTATATCAATATCTATAGTTGAAGAAATATCAGCTGATTTATCTTCAACAGTCGGAGTGCTCTTTGTTCCGAAAATATCTTCGATTTTACCATAAATATTCTCTTCTGGTTTTTCTGTAGTTTCAAATCCTGTTGCAATAACAGTTATCTGCAGCTCATCGTTAAAGTTTTCATCAAACGCAGCGCCCCAAATAACATTTGCAGTTGGACTTGCTGAATTTGTTATTAGCTCAGAAGCAATATTTACATCTTCCATTGTAATATCACCCGAAGCTAGTATGTTAATGATAACACCACTTGCACCATCAATAGATGTTTCAAGCAATGGACTTGAAATAGCCATAAGCGCTGCTTCTTTTGCTTTATCAGGACCAGCTGCACGACCAACACCCATATGTGCATATCCGGCTTCGCGCATAATAGTTGTAACGTCCGCAAAGTCAAGGTTTATGAATCCATGCTTATTTATAAGGTCAGATATACTCTGAACACCTTGCTTTAATATCTCATCAGCTTCGCTAAATGCATTAGCTAGAGTTATTTTCTCACTAATAGATTTTAGTCGCTCATTTGGTATTACGATTAGTGCATCAACTGTCTCACGAAGATTTTCAATACCGAGTTCAGCTTGTTGCATACGCACTTTGCCCTCGAATGAAAATGGCTTTGTACAGATACCGATAGTGAGGATACCCATCTCTTTTGCGATTTTCGCAACAACAGGTGCCGCCCCAGTTCCTGTACCGCCGCCCATACCGCAAGCTACAAAAACCATATGTGCTCCACGAAGTACTGCCGCAATTTCATCTCTGCTCTCTTCAGCTGCACGACCGCCGATTTCAGGCTTTCC
The DNA here is from genome assembly GCA_964369435.1 of uncultured Oscillospiraceae bacterium. Taxonomy (GTDB): domain Bacteria; phylum Bacillota; class Clostridia; order Oscillospirales; family Ruminococcaceae; genus CAYJGN01. The sequence goes on from CAYJGP010000014.1 coordinate 24,880, forward strand.
GCCAACTCCCATTCCACGGGTAAGCTTGTCCCCAAGCTGAATTGTACGCTCTGCCTTTGAAGCTGAAAGCGCTTGAATATCGGTATTTGCAGCAATAAACTCGACATCGCGAATTCCGCTTGTCACCATTCTATTAACAGCGTTGCATCCGCCACCGCCTACACCAATAACTTTTATACAAACAACAGTTGAGTTGTCATTATCTAACATAAAATCCATAAAAAAACTCTCCTTTTATGATGAAACTATAACCTTTTTAATTTTAACAGAAAAAAATGAAAAATACAATAGAAATTAG
>CAYJGP010000015.1:0-23957 GCA_964369435.1 uncultured Oscillospiraceae bacterium
ATCAAATCCTGAATCAAATAGGTTTTTGCCAAGAAGCCCAACTTCACGAGCTTGGTCGATAGCGATTTGCAGACGTTTAACAGCGATAGGATACTCAGCACGAACATAAACAAAGCCCTGAGTAGCGCCGATTGCATAACCTGCGATTGCCATAGCCTCAATTAGAACGTGTGGGTCACCCTCGAGGATTGAACGGTCCATAAATGCACCGGGGTCGCCCTCGTCGGCATTACATGCGACATATTTTTGGTCAGCATGATTTCCAGCACATAGTTGCCATTTAAGTCCTGTTGGGAATCCGCCGCCGCCACGGCCGCGAAGACCTGAGTCGAGAATGGTTTTTGTAACTTCTTCAGGTTTCATCTCGGTTAAAACTTTACCGAGTGCTTCGTATCCGTCAGTAGCGATATACTCATTTATGTTTTCAGGATCGATAACACCTGCGTTGCGAAGAGCGATACGCATCTGCTTTTTATAGAATGCAGTGTCGTTTAGCGACTTAACTATTCCATCATCAACTGAATCTTCATATAGAAGACGGGTAACTATTCTACCCTTTAGAAGATGCTCTGATACGATTTCCTCGATATCATCGATCTGAACTGTGCTGTAAAATGAACCTTCAGGATAGATTACAACAACGGGACCTAGCGCACATAGCCCAAAACAACCCGTTTGAATAACCTTACATTCTTTCTCAAGACCATTTGCTGAAAGTTCGTTTTCAAATTTTTCAATTATCTTTTGGCTGCCCGATGAATTACAACCGGTGCCGCCGCAGACAAGAATATGTGAACGATACATATTATTCCTCCTTATTTAACTGCTCCGATAGTATATTCTTCGACAATATTGCCGTTTACAAGATGATCAGCTACGATTTTCGCAACTTTATCTGTGGTCATCTTAACATAGGTAACTTTCTCTTTTCCATCTTCATAAACCTCAACAACAGGCTCATACTGACAGATGCCGATACATCCTGTCTGTGCGACAGAAACATCTAAAAGTCCTCTTTTATTAACCTCATCTGAAAAAGCTGTTAATATCGGTCTTGCACCTGCAGCGATACCGCAAGTAGCCATACCTACTACAACTCTTTTGTTTTTTCCATCAGCGTCTCTCATGTTGACACCGCTTTTAAGCTTGTCTTTAAGTGCACGTAGTTCTTCTAAACTCTTCATTTATATCTACACCTCCGATAAATTATTTTCATTTTCAAGCAGATAATCTCGAATAAACGCAACAACCTCAGGGTTGTTTAGCGGAACCTCTTCGAGCTCTAAACGCATCTGCGTGGTTTCTAGACTGTATTCTTTGCCATCGAGTTTTCGTTTAAAGATAAAATCGAGGTGGGGATTTGCTTCGATTAGCAAAACGAATGTCGATACAATATCGCCAAGTGGCATACAGTCGATATGGTCTAGGTTAAAGGTAGCGGTAACGATAGTGCCGATGCCAACTTCCGACTTAATATCGAAAGAGCCGCCACACTGCTCTGCCGCCATCTTATAGAAGGGGAGACCGAGTCCTACATTTCTCGTCTTTCGAGAGGTATAAAAAGGATCGACTACCTTCTCTAAAACTTCACTGCTCATACCACAGCCGTTATCTTTAATTACAACAGAGAGCAGATAGCCTGTTTGAGATAGTGAAATCTCGATAAGAGGCGCGCCTGCTGCGATGCCGTTTTGTGCGATATCAAGTATATTCAGCGAAAGTTCTCTCATAATTACATACCGTATTTTTTGAGTATTCCTGGAACATCGTCTACAACGAGTTTTCCGTATACATCTTCATTTACGGTAAGTACCGGTGCAAGTCCACAAGCTCCGATACAGCGACAATCTTCAAGTGAATAGTTGCCGTCAGCGGTACATTCGCCATTTCCGATTTTTAGGATACCTTTAAACTTATCTGAGATATCCCCCGCTCCCTTAACATAGCAAGCGGTGCCAAGACATACCGATATCTTGTACTTTCCTTTCGGATTTAGTGAGAACTGTGAGTAGAATGTTACAACTCCAAAGATCTCTTCTAGCGGTATTCCCATCTTCTTTGAAACCATAGTCTGAACTTCGATAGGTAGATATCCATAGATATCCTGAGCTTCTTGAAGAACAGGCATTAGCGCGCCTTTGGTCTCTTTAAATTGAGCCACAACAGCATCGAGCTTTGCCTCTTCTGCAGCGGTTCCCGCAAAAGGTATTTTGCTTTCTAATTTTGCCAAATTAATCCCTCCTAAACTTTGTTAAATAATAAACAAGTGACATAGAAATATTATATCATAATTACACGAAAAATGCTATATAAAAAAGAGAAAAATATAAATAAAAGCACGGTAAATATCCGACTAAAAACCTTTGTCGTTAAAAGCTTTAATCTGATGAAAACTATTGATTAAATTTTAGGCAAAGTGTATAATTAGAAGTAGAAGTAAAAAACAAACATTAGCTTTTGGGAGAATTTATGGACATTAAAAAATTATCGGAAATAATAGAGGCGGAGGTTTTGTCAGGCGAAGAGTTTTTATCAAGACCTATCAAGACAGTCTGTGGAAGTGATATGATGAGTGATGTATTGGCATTTGTCAAAGATCAGTCGGTGCTTTTAACAGGACTTGTAAATCCTCAAGTTGTGAGAACAGCTGAGATGATGGATATGCTATGTATTGTTTTTGTGCGTGGTAAAAGGCCCTCTGAAGAGATGCTAAAACTCGCAAAAGAGCGTGATATGGCAATTCTAACATCAAAGCTCACTATGTTTACCGCATGTGGAAGGCTCTATGAAGCAGGACTTTCCGGTGGGGTGAGAAACTAATGAGTAGAGAAATACATTACCATTTCGATATTCCTGGAGACGATTTTACCATGGCAGGAGAGGCTTCGAGTAGCACTAAAATGAGCCTTAAAAAAATCGGTCTTTCTCCTGAGCTTATACGACGAGTTGCTATTGTTATGTATGAGGCAGAGATAAACTGTGTTATACATGCCGATGGCGGTACTGCCGATGTCACTATCGACGGAGATAAAGTTGTTGTTGTAATTAAAGATACAGGCCCTGGGATTGAAGATATAGAAAAAGCCATGACAGAAGGGTTTTCAACTGCCTCAAATGAAGTGCGCCAGCTCGGGTTTGGTGCTGGTATGGGACTTCCGAATATAAAAAGATATAGCGACCACCTATCGGTTGATTCTGTAGTGGGAGAGGGAACAACTGTAACAGCGACGATAAATTTGAAATAGCTAAAACAAACTCAGATGTAGCCACTTTACCTCACAAAGACAACTTTGTAGACGGTTATTTTGGTGAACGAGAAAATTATAACTGCGATTTATATAACTCTGAATTTATGAAGTAGGCAAAAATTACCGCAAGGAGAATACTATGGATTTGCATTTTCATTCGGTAACCCTTGATGTAGACAAGTGTAAGGGTTGCATAAACTGTATAAAGCGATGTCCAACCGAAGCTATAAGAGTTCGCGAGGGCAAGGCAAAAATAACACCGGAGAGATGTATCGATTGCGGTGAGTGTATTCGGGTTTGTCCGCATCATGCAAAAAAAGCTATACACGACCATCTATCGGACATGAAAGAATATAAATATAAAATTGCTCTTCCAGCGCCCGCTTTTTATGCTCAATTCAATCATATAACCGATATAAACACAATTCTAGACGCTCTTATAAATATGGGGTTTGATGCGGTATATGAAGTTGCGAAGGCGGCTGAAATAGTATCTGAACTCACCGATGATTTGATGGCTAAAAATAGCGATTTACGCCCTATAATAAGCTCTGCATGTCCTGCGGTTACAAGACTTATAAGGGTTCGTTTTCCGCATCTTCTGCACCATGTTTTGCCGATAAATGCACCTGTTGAGCTAGCAGCGCGCCTTGCCGTTGAGGAAGCTCTTGAGAAAACAACATATAAACGCGAAGAGATAGGAACATTTTTCATCTCGCCATGTCCAGCGAAGGTAACAGCTTCAAGAATGCCTCTTGGCACAGAAAAGAGCGAGATAGATAAAGTTCTTGCTATATCAGAGGTCTACAAAAAGATTTTACCTCTTATGAGCGCAAGTCCTGAACAGAAGATAAGCACAAGTGGTGCTAGAGGTGTTAACTGGGGGCGTAGTGGCGGCGAAGCAGCTGCCCTTCAAAACGAAGATTTCCTAGCAGCAGATGGTATTGAAAATGTTATAAAAGTACTTGAAGATCTAGAGGACGATAAGTTTGATGATCTACAGTTTATAGAGCTCAATGCCTGTAGCGGCGGATGTGTTGGCGGTGTGCTTACCGTTGAGAATCCGTATATTGCAAAAACAAAACTATCAAAGATTAAAAAAATACTTCCAAAATCTACCTATTCAAGAAGGGTTCCAACAGGTATAGAGATTTTTGATATACCACTATCTGAACTTCCGGTATTTTCACTCTCTGATGATATAAGCAAAGCTATGGACATGATGATAGAGATAGATGAAATACTCGAAACGCTACCGCTTCTTGACTGTGGTACATGCGGCTCTCCCTCATGTAAAGCGTTTGCAGAAGATATAGTTCGAGGGATTGCAAAAAAAGATGACTGCGTTGTCCTTATGCGTGAAAAGCTCGAAAGCGAGATTGTGCCGTTACCGTTTAGAAAGGGTGAATTAAAATGACATGCAATGAACTTGAAAATAGCGATTTTCTAGAAAAGGTTTTAGATGGCGAAAACAGCGATATAGTAGGGTGTTACTGCTGTGACCTTTTATCGGTCGTTATGGCGCGCGGAAAAAACGATCATGTGTTTGTCACTGTTATGGGAAATATGAATGCCGTAGCGGTAGCTTCGCTTTGTGAGATGCCAGTGATAGTTGTCGCTGAGGGGATGCAGGTCGATGAAGATATGATAACAAAGGCGAAAACTGCTGGGGTTTGGATATTTAAAACCGAACTTGATATCTTCACAGCAGCATGCAAAATCAAGGCTTGTATTGATGAAGCTTAAGTATGATTTGCATATCCATTCAGCACTCTCCCCTTGTGCTGATAATGAAATGACCCCTTATAATATAGTTATGCTTGCATCGATGCTTGAAGTTGATGTACTAGCGATAACCGATCATAATTCTATACTAAACTGTGCGGCAGCTGCAAAGCATGCACAGGATGTTGGTATTTTATTTTTTCCAGGACTTGAGATAAACACCGCCGAGGAAATTCACATGGTGGCGCTTTTTTGTGTTCTCACCGATGCAGAAAATTTCTATAAAGAATTTTATGAAACTATACCGCCTATTAAAAATGATATAGCGGCATTTGGCGATCAGCAGATTATGAATGAGAGTGACGAGGTTGTTAGCGAAGAGGAGAGGCTTTTAATAAATGCATCCGCTCTCTCGATATTTGAAGCTATCGAGTTGGTGAAGAAGTATAACGGGTATGTTTTTCCAGCACACATCGATAGAAGTTCATATAGCGTTATAAGTTCACTCGGAGCAATACCGCCAGAATGTGGGTTCACAGCGCTTGAACTTGCATACCCTGATAATTTAGAGAAGTGGCAAGGGCGTATAGAGGACTTTGAGAGCTATGAGATAATTAGAAATAGCGATGCGCATAACCTTGAAAATCTTTATTCAAAAGAGGGATACATAGAGCTTACAGAAGAGGTTACGAAAGAGAATTTTATAAAAAAATTATTAAATATAAAATAATTAACGCATAAGCGTTTTAGGAGGAAAAAATGGTTAATTTTAGTTATCACAACCCCTGCAAAATAGTATTTGGCAAAGATTCAGCACTTGGAATTTCTTCGCATATCAAAGAATATGGTGACAAAATTTTGGTTTGTTACGATGACATCGTTGCGAAATTTGACTTTTTTGAGAAGATAATATCTTCAATCGAGGCAGATGGAATAACAGTTATACGCCATGGTGGTGTCACTCCAAATCCAAAACTTTCCCATTGCTACAAGGGGATTGAGATATGCAAAAATGAGGATGTTAAGCTCGTTTTAGCGATAGGAGGAGGGTCTGCGATAGACACTGCGAAAACTATTGCGGCAGGTGCTGTGTACGATGGCGATGTTTGGGATTTTTACGATGAGAGTGGACATGAAATTGAGTGTGCTCTCCCTATCGGTGCGGTGCTCACGATACCAGCGGCAGGCAGTGAATATTCATTGGCGGCAGTTGTTACAAAAGAAGAGGGAAACCTAAAAAGGACCGCGTATTCAACCAAAATAGTTCCAAAATTTGCAATTCTAGATCCTTCATATACCTACACTCTACCAAAAAAACTAACTGCAGCAGGAGGATTTGATATTATATCGCATCTACTAGAGAGATACCTCACAAACACACAAAATGTAGATTTTACCGATAGAATTTCAGAGGGTGCTATAAAAAGTATGATTAAATATATACCACTCTGCCTAAAAGAAGGGGATAACTACAACTACAGAGCTGAGGTGATGTGGTGTGGATCTAATGCACAAAGTGGACTTTTTGGAACAGGCAGAGAGGGTGACTGGGCAAGCCACGATATAGCACATGAGCTGACTGCTGTATATGGTATCTCGCACGGTGCGGCTCTTGCTGTTGCTTTTCCAGCTTGGATGAGATATCTGTATAAAGAAAAACCTGTAAAAATAGCCCAACTTGGCAGAAGAGTTTTTGATATAACCGAAAGTGATGATATTAAAGCGGCAGAGAAAACAATAGAAGCAGTTGAGACGTTTATAGAAGAGATAGATCTTCCGATAAAACTAATTGATTACGATGCGCACGATCTTAATATCGTTGCCGATAAAACACTAGATAACAGAGAGAGTATTGGATACTACAAAAAACTTGCAAAAGCTGATGTTTTAAAGATACTGGAGATAGCTTATAAATAAGAGTTATGCTTTTTGTTGGCAGAGTTTTTGGCAAGCATTAGATAATAAAAACGATATGGGGAAATAAATGAAATATAAAGCTATACTCTTTGATCTTGACGGAACGCTATTCAATACCGAAGAAGGGATAATCTACTCGATGCTTCGCTCGCTTGATTATCTAGGTGTTGCGCATCCTCCAAAAGAGCTTCAAAAAAAATTTGTAGGTCCACCTATAGATGAGATATACCGAGAGCTATGCAAAGTTACATCTGATGAGGATATAAAAAAAGCGTTTGAGTTTTACAAAAAAGATTATGCTGACTTTGGTGTGGATTTTTCAAAACCTTATGATGGACTAAAAGATGCTTTGATATCACTTAAAAATAAAGGCTATCTTATTGCGGTGGCAACTTTTAAACATCAGAGTTATGCGCCTGTTATAATTAATGACAACGGTCTTAATCAGTATTTCGATTTTATTGCCGGCTCAGATGAAGCAATGGGACGGGATAGTAAAGCGAAGATAATGACCTATGCGGCAGAAAATCTTGGAGTTGGTATAACCGATTGCTTTATGATTGGAGATAGCCCATTTGACGCACTTGGCGCTGTTATGGCTGGCTGTGATTTTGGTGCTGTAACATTTGGATTTGGGTTTGAAGATGAAACCCACTGTAGAAGGTATCCGCAAAAGGCTGTTTTTCAAAGCATGAAAGAGATAGATGAATATTTCAACTAAACCTTATCTATTAAGATTTTGTTTGAAAAAATAGAATTAATGCAATATGCGTGATGATTATAAGGGATTTAAAGTATTTTAATTTGTGTGATGGTGAATAAATTTAAAGGGTTGTGCATCGCTGCCCGCCCGCGGTATCGAACCATAAGGTTCGATACCGAATATATTCGTCTATACGCACATTGTGCGCATAGACGTGGGCGTTTGCAGCTACACCATCGCGCTCTTGCGCTCTCGCAACTGTACCTGTGCAGCTACACCATCGCGCTCCTGTACCCTTGCAACTATACTAAAAAATAAAAACGGATTTGAAAAGATATCAAATCCGTTTTTTTAATGCGCATATCGGTAAAAGCTACACTCAAGTTTTGCATATCGGTAAAAGCTACACTCAAAATTTGCAGATACGCAGATGTAAACTAAGTAACTTTTTTATTTTACTGAAAGGTTATAAACGAGAATATCTTAGTATCAGATTCAAATAAATTCTGCCAAAATTTTAAGAAACCTATCAGATGTGTTTTATATATCGCAACAGGCAAATTATCTGCCTATTTAGCTGGTATTATTTAGAGGGATACAGTTAAATATCAGTCATCTATCGGATTTACATGCACCATACAGTGCTTGACTTCTAAAATAGTTGCTTCAATACTATCGTGAAGTGCTTCTGCAATTTCATGAGCCTTGTTTAGAGTTAAATTTCCATCGACTGAAATCTCAATATCTATATAAATTTTATTTGCAAAAACTCGTGTTTTAAGCATATCGACATTTAAAACACCAGGACAATTTTTTGCGATGCTCATAATACTCTTAACTGTCTGCCCGTCGCATGCTTTATCGGTCATTTTATCTACACTATCTTTATAAATATCGTAGGCAACCTTTCCGATAACAGCGCCAATAATTAGTGCTACTAGGCTATCGAGTATGACAAAACCTAGCATTGAGCCAAAAATGCCGATAAAACTTCCAACTGAAGAGAGAGCATCTGAACGATGATGCCAAGCATCTGCCATAAGAGCTCCACTATTTATTTTTTTTGCCGCTCTTTTTGTGTATTGAAACAAAAATTCTTGCGTCAAAATAGATATAAGTGCTGCAGCTAGTGCTATTCCAGTCGGTATTTCTGCGCTCCTATAGCTTCCATTAAATATATTTACTGCCGCTGAGTAGACTATTGTTGCTCCAGTTATAAACAGCATTGATGCTAAGATTATCCCCGCAACACACTCAAATCTCTCATGACCATATTGGTGGTCGTCATCATCTTCTTTTGCCGCTGTTTTCACTCCGATTATAACTATTATCGTTGATAACAAGTCGGATACTGTATGCACAGCATCAGAGATCATTGCTGCTGAATTTCCTAAAATTCCTGCAGTTATCTTCAATATGCTCAAAAATATGTTGCAGATAATCGCTACAAACGATACATTGATAGCATCTTTTACCTTTTCATGATTTGACATAAATACCTCTTAAACTATTTTAAAATAAAAAAACTGTGGGCAGTAATAAAAATACTGTCCCACAGATTATTATCTGTTGCAAAAAGCCCGGCTATGCATTAAATGCCGCCTGATCAGATATATGTATTATATGCGAGGTTTAGAGATTTGTCAATATTCTTGTGCAGCGACGACTGCGTGAGTACCGAAATAGAGAGCAGTCTGCAGAAAATGAGTAGGGGTAAGTAGAAAATAGGACAAAACTAGTTGGGTAGTGCAACCCATTTTCTTTTTACAAAACAAAAAATCCCTTTCGGGACTTTTTGTTAAACGTTTATAGTTGTTTTGTAATTACGCCTCTATAGCCGATACAGGACATGCTCCTGCACATGCTCCGCAATCGATACATGCGTCAGCGTCGATCACATATTTACTGTCACCTGCAGAGATTGCAGATACTGGACATTCGCCCTCACATGCACCACACATGATGCACTCATCAGAAATTTTGTAAGCCATCTTTATATCCTCCTTCTTTTGAAAACTATTTATTACCATGCCCTTTAGGTTTCGCATTGCCATTACGGTTTTGCTTACCCCTTTGGTCATTGATAATCCTTATATCTTGGCGATTAAAGCTCTTTATTAAAACTTCATCGCCATCGAGGGAAACTTTAACGTTACCTGTAAGTAGCGCTACTTCCAAAACTCGACCTTTTCCCTCTGGAGTTTGGACGGTATTTCCAACTCGAGGACTTATCTTTATAAGATCTTCATAGGCTTCTTGCTCATATTTAAGGCAACACATAAGTCGGCCACAACTGCCGGAAATTTTTGTTGGGTTGAGTGAGAGATTCTGTTCTTTTGCCATTTTTATAGAAACAGGCGCAAATTCATTTAAAAATCCTTTGCAGCAAAATTCTCTGCCACAAATTCCAAGTCCGCCCTTCATTTTGCACTCATCGCGAACACCTATCTGGCGCAGCTCAATTCTCTTTTTAAAAACTGTTGCCAAATCCTTAACAAGCTCTCGGAAATCAACTCTGCCATCTGCGGTGAAGAAGAATGAAATCTTGCTCCCATCAAAGGCGATTTCGATATCTACAAGTTTCATATCAAGCTTATGCTCTAGTATTTTCTCCTCGCCGATAGCGAATGCTTCCTTTTGTTTTACTGCAATCTCTTGCAGTTTGTTTAAATCCTGTTTTGTTGCAACACGGATAACATTTTTTAGTGGTTTTGTTATCTTTTCATCTGCGACAGATATGATATCTGCGGTAGCTATACCGCATTCAACTCCCCTTGATGTTTCAACTATAACATGATCGTCCTTCTTTATATAAAACCCGCATGGATTGAAAAAATATGGCTTTCCATTTTCTTTAAATTTGATACTTATAACCGATGTCAAAACTTTCCCTCCGAAATCAAAGAGCCGAAAAAAGCTCTGCTTGCATTGCACTTATGCTTATATTTATATTCCCATTGAAAGAGAGCTTGTCAGAAGCTCTTCTAAAAATCTTTGCTAAATTACAGAGTTTTTCAAAACTCATATCTGCTGTGCTTACTCCAATAATAACAGATAAACTACTGTTTTGGCAAACATTTTCTTTTGCGAGCATTAAAAAGTATCTCTCTAAAAGCGAAAGTGTTTCAAAAGATTCGGTTTTATCAACATATAGGGGAGAGAGCGATAAAGCTATACTGCTTTTATCTTTTTTGAAAATTTTGCATATTATCTCTTTTGCAATAGTCTCACGTCTTGCAAAATTCTCATCTGAATAGGCGGCGATAGCAAGTCCTATATTTCCGCCGAAAAGAGAAGACAAAGTTTTTGCGCGCTCATTGTCGACTCCGCGCATCTTTAATATATTGGTTGTATAATCTACTGGGGGTGGGAGCAGCTTATAATCGACAACTCTAGATGCGATTGTCGGCAGAAGTGAGTGCTTTGAGTGGGCTGTTAAAATAAAACAGACAAATTCTGGCGGCTCTTCGATACATTTTAGCAAAATATTTGAGTATCTAGGGTCGCACGCATCTATGTTTGCCAAGACGAAAACTTTTTTTTTCGCCACCCAAGGGCTTATATAAACCTCTTCTTTTATTTTGCGCAGATTATCCGCTGAATAGTCACCTTTGTTTCTGCCATCAAAAAAATAGAGGTCCGGATAGGTTCCGTTTTGATATTCTTTTGCGTCTCCATCTTTTTTATCCGCACCAAAAAGAATTGCCTTTGCTAATACAAAGGCAAATTCGCTCTTGCCGCTACCCTCTGCGCCCTCGATAAGTAGAGCGTGGGGGAGGCGATCTAAACTAATTATTTTTTCAAGTTTTTTTGCCGTTTCACTGTATGAGAAATTATCAAAATTCATTATAGTTTCAGATGTTTTTCAACGTCAACCACAAATATAGTTGCTCCACCTACTACAACTTCAATAGGCAATGCAACGCCGATACTCTCAACAGAGCCGCCGATTGTTGGTGCGTATTCTTTTCTCTTTTTTGCAAACTGACCGATTATTTCAATAGCAGAGTCGACCTTTTCATCGTCGGTTCCGATTAGGAAAGTGGTATTTCCTGCCATAAGAAACCCACCTGTAGTTGCAAGTTTTGTTACTATATACCCATTGGCAGTTAGGTTTTTGCTAACATCTCCGCTGTCGTCGTGATTAACTATTGCAATAATAAGTTTCATAGAAATACCTCCTGATGTATTATATATTTATTTTATCACTTTTAACTCAGCAATACCACATTTTTTCAGAAATTTAACGCTTTTTTCACAAATATTCTCGCCTGGAATAACTATCGGTATCCCTGGTGGGCAAGGTGCTATAATCTCAGCGGCTGTTCTGCCAAGAGAAAAATTTATATCGATAAGCTCATTTTCTGCGATAACTGCCGCTCTGATGCTACAATTTTTATTTGCCTCTTGAAAAGGAAAACTTAAACTCTCTGTTTCTCTTGAAAAGGGAAAATCTGCCGCTGCTAGGTAGAGTTTTTCAAAATCATTTGCACTGTGTGAAGGCTTTAAGATGAAAACAGCTCGTCGCTCTTCTAAAAGCTCAGGGGTTATTTTTTTCGAGTGGAAATATTCAGACAGCAGCTTTATATCGGTTTTCGCAAAGTTTAGAGTTATCCTCGACTTATCATCCGAGCTAACTGAAAATCCGAGAGCTGATATCCTTTGACGAAGATCGGTCGATTTTTCTAAAAAGATGTCCTTATCCTTTGCTAGAAAATCTTTTAGCATTAAAATTGAGTGTAAAATCATAAAATTTGGGCTTGTTGAGCCGAAAAGAGCAAAAGCTGATTTTACCGCTTCGGCATCCTGTTTTTTTGCAAAAAGCAGTGCCGCTGCACCTGTCAGAGTGGGGAGGGTTTTGTGGAAACTATCAACAGTTGCATAAGCGCCACATTGAATTGGATGGTTGTTTTGCCAAAAAAGATGGCTTCCATGTGCGTTATCAACAATAATCTTCCCTGAAACTTCTTGTATAGCTTTTGCGAAAGCCTTTATATCGCAGATATTGCCGTAATAATCTGGTGAAGTTAGATAGAGGACTTTTGCATTGCAGGCTATCATTGCCGCTTTTGCCTCCTCTGGGCTATATCTAAAAACACCGTTTGCAATTGAAGGATAGATAAATTCAATATCAATATCGAGCAATGTAGCTGCATTTATTACCGAACGGTGGATATTTCTCCCTGCAACCATCTTGCCACCAAATCCAACTGTATGCAACAGCATAGCTTCGATAGCGAGGGTTGCGCCGTGTACCGAGAAGTAAATATCCGCAACATTTAAGATATCTGCAAACAGAAGCTCTTCCTTGCGAATTGTTTCATCAGCGCTATATAAAAAAGGCAAATTTCCAATCTCGGTTAAATCGAACTTTGAGGTTATATCAATTTCGCCATTATGTCCCGGTGTGTGAAACCGTGAAAAATCGCTGTTGCCATAGTTTTCTATCTCCTCTAAAAGGCTTTTTTTATCAGTCATCTTTACCCTCCAAAATATCAAGGTTTCGAAGCAGTGGCTGCTCGCCTCTCCAAAAAAATGCTCTGTCTTTGGCAGTTGCTATATTGTCTTTTGTTAAGCTATCGAAGATGTTTATTGAAAACGGTTTATAAACTTCATCGGTTTTGTCAATATTTAGTGGACAGTATATCTGGCATCTATCGCAACCCCATACCATACCGCTTCTTTTGATAATATCCTGCTGAAATGGGGATAGCTCGCCTTTGCTCTGGCTGAAAAATGATAGGCATTTATCTTTGCAAAAGCTCTCGCCAATTGCTCCGTAGCATTTCTGCTGGCAGCTACCGCACCCAAGACAGAGTTTAGTTTTGTCTTCGCATTCTATCTCAATATCACAGGCAATCTCCCCTATAAAAAGATAACTGCCAAACTCCTTTGATATCAGAAGACGGTTGTTTCCTATAACGCCAAGTCCTGCTGATGCCGCCATTGAAACTTCATCGAAATCGTATGTATCGACAAAGCATTCAAAAGAGTTATCTGGAAAGACTTTATAAAGTTTCTGTGCAATCGTATTTAAATAGCTTAAAACCGCAGGATGATAATCCGGTATCCTTGCATAATTTGATATATTTGTTGGTGGAGTTAAAACAGGGTAGCTAAAGATAAAAACGATAGCCGTTTTTATATTCAGAGACTGTCGTCGCACGCTCTGAAAGTAAGGTTTTGCAAACCCGTATCGAACACCATCAACGATAAAACTATCTATAATTGATTCGATGTTTTTCTTCAAAATTTACTCCTTAATTTTAATAATTTATTCACAAAAAACGCTATTTGTGATATACTCTTTATTGAGGTGATAGAGGTGGTTTTAAACTCTGTCTGTTTTTCGGGACACAGGCCCGAAAAATTACCGAGTGGTGGAGATATTACCGCTCCGCCGATGAAAGAGCTTACTGCTCTTATATATTATAATATTGAAAATCTTTACATCAATGGTTATAGAAATTTTTACTGCGGAATGGCAGAGGGTTTTGATTTAACCTGTGCAACTGTAGTTATAGCGCAGAAAAAAGTAAATCCTGATATTCGTCTTATTGCGGTTATTCCATTTGCCGACCAACAAAAATCGTTTAGTCTGCAAAATCGTATAATTTACAGTAATGTTTTGGGGCTTTGCGATGAGATTATAACATTAAGCGACAGATACTACCGCGGTTGCTACTATGATAGAAACCATTTTCTATGTGATAATTCATCATATCTGCTCTGCTACTGCAAAAATGAAAGAAGCGGAACAGGCGAGACGCAGCGTTATGCAAAAAAGAATAATCTCACCATTAAAAATTTATATAATAGTGATTATCAGATATCATTTGAAGAGAAGTAAAGATACTTTAAACTATCAGTACCGGAGTTAATTTATGAGTGTTCGTGAAAAAGAGGGTCGTCTCTCGTTTAAATACCGAAAAACAATTCTATTTTTAATAAAAACCGTCTATATGGGAGCGATGCTTGCTATTTTTACCTATGTTTGGCTTACAAACTATCAGGAAGCATCTTTTTTCAGGGACGGTAACTTTGTTGTTATGGCGGCATATCTGCTAGTTCAGATAGTTATGACATCGCTTTATGGTGGGTTTAAAGTTGGTGTTTTGCGACTGCCAGAACTTAACTATTCAATGATTCTTGCAACTATTATAACAGATATATTTATGTATATCCAGTTTGTTCTCATAGCTCGAACACTTCTACCGCTCGAGCCTATGGGTGTTATGTTCTTCTCGCAACTTATAGTTATTATCCTGTTTTCATCGTTTCTCAACCGCTCATATTTTTATCTCTACCCAACTCGTGAGATGCTTATCGTCTATAATAATCACGAAACACTTGAGAGGTTTAAACAGAAGATAGGCCGGGTGCGAGAGAGATATAAGATTGTAGATGAAGTTTCGGGTGATATAGGAATAGACGCTGTTATTGAAAGGGTAGCGAAGCATAACAGTATTGTGATGCTTGACCTTTCTGCCAATGAGCGAGATACTGTTTTGAATTTCTGCTATGACCAGAATAAGAGGGCATATATAATCCCCTCAGTTTCCGATATTTTTATCCGAAACTCGCACGATACCCAAATTTTCGATACTCCTGTTATGCTCTGTAAAAATAGAGGTCCATCGAATGAACAGCTTATTGTTAAGAGAACAATAGACCTTGTTATCAGCATTATAGCGCTTATAATAACGGCGCCGTTCTTTGCTCTTATTGCGCTTGCGATAAAAATTTGCGATAAAGGGCCTGTTTTGTTTAAGCAAGAGAGGATAACTAAGGATGAGCGTGTTTTTACCCTTTATAAATTTCGCTCGATGATTGAAGATGCCGATAAAGATACCGATATTCTAATGGCAAAACAAGATGATCCGAGGATTACAAAAGTAGGAAAGGTTTTGCGAAGATTTCGACTAGATGAAATACCGCAACTTATAAATATTCTCAAAGGTGATATGTCGCTTGTGGGGCCGCGACCTGAAAGGGTTGAGCTTGTTGCTGAATATTCGGCGGCTATACCGCAGTTTAACTACCGCCACAAGATGCGTGCAGGATTAACAGGGCTTGCTCAGGTAAATGGCCTTTATAATACAAGTGCCTACGACAAACTGCTTTTTGATTTAATGTATATGGAACAGTTCTCGATTTTTCTCGATTTCAAGATAATTTTCATGACCTTTAAAGTTATCTTTATGTCGAGCAAGACAGAGGGCAATGATGATAAAACTAAAAACGCTCTCGGTTAAGGGTGTTTAAAAGTTTAATAATAAGCTTTGCTGCGATTTATTTAAAACGGTATTTACTAGTCTGTAAAAAGGTGCATATCGGTGTTTGCAGAAAACGCCTGTGCCGTTTTCACGCACTTTGTGCGGATGCCGATTATATAAATCGGCACTGCGGACGCGATGGCTGTTAATTTAGAGATATATTACATATCGAACGAAAGATAGCGAGTAGTCCTTAAAATAGATGCAAAAAGGAAATATCATGAAGATTATATCTGCAACTACAAAAAATATACCGATTATTGCCTCATTAGCGGACGAGATATGGCGTGAGTATTACACTCCGATTATTGGGAAGAAACAGGTTTCCTACATGCTCGAAACTATCCAGAGTGCAGCTGCAATAGAAGAGCAGATAACAACGGGCAAGCTTTGTTATTACCTTCTTTTGGAAAACGATAAAATCTGCGGCTATCTTGCTTATAGAAACGAAGGCGAGGGCAAATTTTTCCTCTCAAAGCTGTATGTTTTGAAAAGCTATCGCGGTAGAGGTGCTATTAAAGAGGCGCTTATCCAGCTAAAGAGAGAAGGTGCGACTTTAGTTTATCTTACAGTCAACCGAGAAAACACCTTATCTATTGAAAGATATAAACAAAAGGGTTTTGTCATTATACGAAAAGAAGATGCAGATATCGGTGGCGGATATTTAATGAATGACTATATAATGGAGATAAAATTATAAAAGACGACCATAAGGTCGTCTTTTATTTATTAGTCTTTCTTCATCACCGGTACCCATATTTCGAATTTGTAGTTTTCGTCAAGGACCCCTTTTTCATATTTTGTTGAGTCTGAATAAACCTCGATATTAAAATTATCAGATATCTCATATTCGCTTTGGATACCTATCCACTCGGAGAAAATTTCCTGTGATAGCTCAGTAACCGAATCTGGAATAGCGCCGCACCCCTCGAATATTGCCCAGTCGCCGGCCTCGAAATTTATAATTTCGCAGTCGGACGGGATGGAGATGCCATCTTTATATTCAGCAGCTATGCAAAATAGAATATCAGCACCAAATTCATCGGAGAAGCAGATTCCATAAGTTCCGCGAATTACTTCGTTTCTGCCACTGGTGTAGTGGTTATCCCAAAGCTTTAATATTTCAGCAGCGGAATTTTCAGTGTCAATAGGCTCTTTTTTTCCATAAAGTGCGAACGGTTGTTTTTCTACTATGCTGTATTTCATCTTATACCCCCAAAATGTTTATTTATATAAAGTGACCAATTTGCTCGTTTGATCAACCTTTATTATACATCATCACTCTTTTTGTGAATAACTGCGTTCTCTATAAGAACTTTGTTGTCGTTTTCGATTTTGCCATCGATAACAAGTGCTAAAAGATATGAGAAAAACTCTGAAACTTTTGAATCAGAAACTCCTATATTGCAAAGATCTTCACGTGTGATATCAAGAGCGTATGGTGAAAGTTCTTCTCCACTGATTATTATATCGTCAACTATTTTCATAGCTTCAGTTGCTCGCATAAGGCGCTTTGTATAGTTTGGATTTTTACTTCTATTATCGGCAATACAAAGCTTTAAGAGTTTTTTGTAGAGCTGTGGTGTTAGGTAGGTGAGACGTTTTTTAATATAATCAAAATCTGGCTCGATCCTCTGGCTATGGTATCGCACCATCAAGAAAACATCTTTCACAAGCTCTCTTGAGGCACCAAGACGATATAGTGTTTCTCTTGTTATTTCAGCGCTTATCTTTGCGTGTCCATGAAAATGTCCCTGACCATCGCTGTCCTCGGTATAACAGTGTGGTTTTCCAGCATCGTGGAATAGAGCGGCAAGTCGCAAAGGAAGGTCTGGCTCGGTATGATCAATAACATGAGCTGTATGAACAAGGCAGTCGTAGATATGATGTTTGTTGTTCTGGTTATAGTTTTTTAGTGGTGCTAGCTGCGGTAAAATTCTTGAAAATATATTAAAATGGTAAACTATAAATTCACCTGCTCTATCGCAAACGATTATCCTCTTTAAAAAGGAAAAGATTTTTTTCGGGAAGATATAATCAAGAAGATGTAGATTTTCACTAAAAAATAGAAGGGTCTCTTTTGAAATCGGTATACCGTGCAGAGCGGATATCAGCAGACACCGCAATATCTCGACCGGCTTTTGCAGGATGATATTTTTGTTTATTATCGAGATTTCACCGTTTATAAGTTCGTTGTTTATCTGGGTTATCTCGTCAAAATTAAAAGGGGCTTTACTATCTATTAAATTGCATGATATCTTAACATTTAAGCCATCATAGCTATAAACCACGTATCTTCTGCGTTCTTTTTGAAGAATAAATGCATCTTTTAAAAGCTTTTTAATCTCAGATATTGTAGCGGTAGTTGAAATATCTTTAAACGATGACTTACTCCCAGCGTTACGCCCCAAAGCAAAGCTGCCGCAAAGATAGCTTTCATATCCAGCAACTTTGAGTATTTCAAGTATTTCATTTGCAACATCTATCCTTAACATATTTCTATTCTATCATATTTATCGAGATATTGACAGAAAAAATAAAAAATGTTATTATAATTGTGTTTAAAAGCTGTGAAAAAGAGAGTAATATAAGCTAAAAGGTAAAGAGAGAAAACGTGTGGTGTGAGTTTTCCCGATTAGGTTTATATGAAAATCACTTTGAAGCTTTGCACCGAAAGAAAATTCAAGTAGGCTGCAACGGCACTTCTCCGTTATCGAAGAGCTAAATGTTAGTTTGGTATAATAGGTGGTAAACACTCACGTGTCCTGTTATGGGGCAGGTGTTTTTATTTTTTTAGAGGTGAATTATATGTACAAAAAAGTACAGGCAAGCAGCAGTTTTACAGATCGAGAAAAAGAAATAGTAAAATTTTGGAATGAAGAGAAAATCTTCGAGAGAACGGTAGAGGAAGGTAGCGGCAAACCTGTATACTCATTCTACGACGGTCCTCCAACAGCGAACGGTCAGCCGCATATCGGGCATGTTATTACCCGTGTTGTAAAAGACTTGTTTCCGCGATACAAGATAATGCAGGGGTATGATGTGCCGAGAAAAGCGGGTTGGGATACGCACGGGCTACCTGTTGAAATTGAAGTTGAGAAACTGCTTGGAATAAACGGTAAAGAGGGGATTGAAGAGTTTGGTCTTGATCCATTTATCGGCAAATGTAAAGAGAGCGTTTGGAAATACAAAGAGATGTGGGAAGAGTTTTCAAAGGTTGTCGGCTACTGGGTCGATATGGATGACCCTTATGTAACCTACCACAACAACTATATCGAGAGTGAGTGGTGGGCGCTAAAAGAGATTTATAATAAAGATCTGCTCTACAAAGGATTTAAGATAACACCATACTGCCCTCGTTGTGGAACTCCGCTATCAAGCCATGAGGTGGCACAAGGATACAAAGATGTTCGGGAGAGGACTGCGTTTGTCCGCTTTAAACTGCGTGATGAAGATGCAGATATTCTCGCTTGGACAACAACCCCCTGGACTCTGCCATCAAACGTTGCTCTTTGTGTGAATCCCGATGAAGAGTATGTTTTAGCGAAAACCGAAACAGAGAAATGCTACATTGCAAAAGAGCTTGCAACTAAAATACTTGGCGAAGAGGTAGAGATATTAAAAACCCTAAAGGGTCGTGATATGGAAGGGATGCATTATATTCCGCTATGGGATTTTGCAAAACCTGAAAGCGATGCTTTTTATATCGTTTGCGATAACTATGTAACACTTACCGATGGTACTGGTGTTGTTCATATAGCGCCTGCATTTGGTGAGGATGATAATCAGGTTGGTAGAAAATACTCTCTTCCTTTCGTTCAGTTTGTAAACTCAAAGGGCGAGATGACGCAGGAGACAGACTGGCCGGGAGTTTTCTGCAAAGATGCGGATATAGAGATACTTAAAGACCTTGAGAGTAAAGGGCTTCTATTCTCATCGCCAAAAGTTGAACATAGCTATCCACACTGCTGGAGATGCGATACTCCGCTTATCTACTACGCTCGTGAGTCTTGGTTTATCAAGATGACCGAAGTTAAAGAGAATCTTATTAAAAATAACAATACAATTAACTGGATGCCTGAGAGCATCGGAACAAAGCGCTTTGGAGACTGGTTGCAGAATGTTCAAGACTGGGGCATTTCAAGGAACAGATACTGGGGAACACCGCTCAATATATGGGAGTGCGGATGTGGACACAAACATTGTATCGGTTCAATTGAAGAGCTAAAAAGCATGAGCAAAAACTGCCCAGATGATATCGAGCTTCACAGACCATATATCGATGAAGTAACTATCGGTTGTGAGAAGTGCGGTGGCGTGATGAATAGGGTTTCAGAAGTTATCGACTGCTGGTTTGATAGCGGCGCTATGCCTTTCGCTCAGCACCACTACCCATTTGAGAATAAAGAGCAGTTTGAGGCAGAGTTCCCAGCGGACTTTATATCAGAGGCGGTTGACCAGACAAGAGGATGGTTCTACTCGCTCCTTGCAATATCCACTCTACTATTTGATAAAGCTCCGTTTAAAAATGTTATCGTTCTCGGTCACGTAAACGATGAGAATGGCCAAAAGATGAGCAAATCAAAAGGAAATGCGATAAATCCTATGGATGCACTTGGCGAATATGGTGCAGATGCTGTTCGTTGGTATTTCTATACGAGCTCAGCTCCGTGGCTTCCAAGCAGATTCCACGGCAAAGCGGTTGTTGAGGCGCAGAGAAAATTCCTCTCAACTCTATATAACAGCTATGCATTCTATGTTCTCTATGCAGATATAGATAAATTTAATCCGCATGAGCACAAGCTCGATGAAAATGCTCTAACAGTTATGGATAAATGGCTTGTTGCGAGCCTTAACAAGACTATTAAAACAGTCACCGATCACCTTGAGAATTATCGTATACCAGAGGGTGCTAAAACATTATCAGACTTTACAGATGAGCTCTCAAACTGGTATGTCAGACGTTGTCGTGAGAGATTCTGGGCAAGTGAGCTAACTGCTGATAAGATAGCAGCTTATAAAACACTTCACCACACCCTTGTTACTCTTTGTAAAATTGCGGCACCGTTTATACCGTTTATGACCGAGGAAATCTACCAAAATATCGAGAGAAATGTAAACCCTGATGTGGCTGTTAGTATCCATCTAAATAGCTACCCAAAAGCAGATGATAGCCTAATTGATGAAGAGCTTCTATCGAATATGGAAGTTGTTCTATCTGCTGTTAATCTCGGTAGAGCTGCAAGAAATGAAGCGGTACTAAAAAACAGACAACCTCTAGCGGAGATATTTATAAGTGGTAAAAAAGAATTATCAGAGCAGTATTGCGATATAATAAGAGAAGAGCTCAATATTAAAAAGGTCACATTTGTAAATGATGGTGCGCAGTTTGTAAGCTATATATTAAAGCCACAGCTAAAACTGCTCGGCAGAAAGTTTGGAAAACAAATTAATGCTGTGCGTGAGGCGCTGCTTGCTTGTGATGGAAATGAGAAGAAAAAAGAACTCACAGAAAATGGGTTTATCGAAATTGTTATCGAGGGTGAAACACACAAACTTATCGAAGAAGAGCTTTTAATTGAAACAACAAAAGCCGAAGGGTTCACCTCGGTTGCCGATGGCGATATGACCGTTGCAATCGACACAAAACTCACCGATGCACTAATCGACGAGGGGTATCTACGTGAAATGGTATCGAAAATCCAGCAGATGAGAAAAGATTCTGGATTTGAAGTAATCGATAAGATAAAACTTGCAATTGTTGGAAATGAGAAGCTTTTAGCTGTTGCGAAGTCTTGTGAGGATGAGATATGCTCAGATGTTTTAGCAGTTTCACTTACACAAGAGAGATATGCTTTTGGCGCTGATTGGGACATAAATGGTCTTAATGTAACAATATATATAGAAAAAGCGTAAAGGCGGGGTTTGATGGGTTTTATTAGTCTTTTTAGTGTTGCGGTGGGGCTATCGATGGATGCCTTTGCGGTAGCGCTATGTAAGGGGATATCTTTGCGTAAAGCGAGGGGGCGAGATATCCTAACTGTTGCCCTCTATTTCGGTATAGCGCAGGGGATAATGCCAATACTTGGCTATCTGCTTGCAAACAGCTTTTCAGAGTATATAGTTGCGATTGATCACTGGATAGCTCTTGTTCTGCTCTCGCTAATTGGTGCGAAGATGATAAAAGAGGGATTTGGTGGCACTCCTGATGATTGTGAACTGCCACAGGAGAGACTATCACATAAAGAGATGTTTACCCTTGCTTTTGCAACGAGTATCGATGCTGCAGCTATTGGAATTACATTTGCATTCTTAAATGTTGAGATAGTATCAGCTGGAGTTTTAATAGCTACAACAACGTTTATAATATCGGCTATTGGGGTAGCTGCTGGTAAGCGATTTGGAAAGATACTTGGTGGGAAAGCTGAAATACTTGGTGGAGTAACCCTTATTATTATCGGTGTTAGCATATTTTTAGAACACACCGTTCTCTAAAACTGAATTAGCTGTTTACAACAGTGTATAGATGATATATACTGATTGTAGACAGCTTTTTTTGGAGGAAAATTATGGCAAAAAACACAGGAAGTAAAATAAAACTTATTACAATACTAGATTTACTAAATGAACACAGCGATGAAAGCCATACAGTTTCAACCAGCAGACTTATAGAGATGTTAAATGATGTCGGGATAAGTGCTGAGAGAAAAAGCATCTACGACGATATAGAGAAGCTTATTTCGCTTGACTATGATATAATTAAAACAAGAAAAGGATACTACCTTGGTGAGCGCCGTTTTGAGACGGCTGAGATAAAAGTTTTGGTCGATGCAGTTGCCTCTTCAAAGTCTTTATCTGAAAAGAAAAGCAAGGCTATTATTAGCAAACTTTTGAGCTTTCTCTCAAAATATGAGGCAAAACATCTGCGTGAAGGGCTGCGGCTTATAAGTCGTCCGAAAAGTGCAAATGAGCAGATTTACTATAATATTAGCCGTATTGAACGAGCTATTATAGAGAGAAAGGCTATCAGCTTTAAGTATTTTGTATACGATATCGACGGTAACAAAAAATATAGAGGTGAGGAAAAAAGATATACCGCATATCCGATAACACTTAGCTATAACGACGATAGATACTACCTTGTAAGTTACTATGAGAAATACAATAATATTACAAACTTTAGGGTGGATAGAATGGAGAGTATTGAGCCGATCGATTGGACAGGGAATATTCCTGATAATTTCGATATCTCAAGCTATATCAAAGAAACATTCGATATGTTTGGAGGAGATAGGCAGAAGCTAACACTTCGGTTTGATAACGCGCTTTTAAGCTCGGTTCGGGACAAGTTTGGCGATGATACTGTCTTTATACCTGATGGTGAGCAGTTTATTTTAAATCGAGATGTTGCTGTTTCAGAGCGGTTTTATGGATGGCTTTGTGGGTTTGGGAGTAAAGCAGATATAGTTTCACCAAAATCGGTAGCGGATGACTATATTGCATTTTTGCAGTCAATAATAGAAAAGCATTAGCAGTAGTTTGTTTAAATGGCATGATGCCTTTTAATATAATTTTAAGGAGGATTATAATGGAACTTAAAGGATCAAAAACAGAACAGAATTTGATGGCGGCTTTTGCCGGTGAGAGCCAGGCGAGAAACAAGTATACCTACTATGCGAGCAAGGCGAAAAAAGACGGATATGTTCAGATTTCAAACATATTCACCGAAACTGCAGCGAACGAGAAAGAACACGCTGAAATATGGTTTAAACTCCTTCATGGCGGTATGCCAGATACTATGGCGAACCTAAAAGATGCGGCGGCTGGCGAGAACTATGAGTGGACAGAGATGTATGCTGAGTTTGCAGCAGTTGCAAAAGAAGAAGGTTTTTCAGAAATCGCAAGACTTTTCACTGCAGTAGGCAAGATAGAGAAAGAGCATGAAGAGAGATATAAAGCGCTACTTGCAAATATCGAAGAGGGCAAAGTGTTTAAAAAAGATTCAAGCATATCTTGGGTATGTTCAAACTGTGGTCACAACCACGAGGGAACACAGGCACCGGGCAAATGTCCTGTTTGTGATCATCC
>CAYJGP010000016.1:0-23800 GCA_964369435.1 uncultured Oscillospiraceae bacterium
GGTATGAGATAAGACCGATGTTTGGTCCCTCAGGAGTTTCGATAGGACACATTCTTCCATAGTGGGTATAGTGAACGTCACGAACCTCAAATCCCGCTCTATCTCTCGATAGACCACCAGGACCAAGCGCTGAAAGACGTCTTTTATTGGTAAGCTCTGCTAGTGGGTTTGTCTGATCCATAAACTGAGATAGTGGCGATGAGCCAAAGAACTCTTTTATAGATGCGACAACTGGTCTTATATTAATAAGTGTTTGTGGAGAAATTGTATCCTGCTCTTGGCTCTGAACTGCCATTCTCTCGCGGATAACCCTCTCCATTCTTGAGAAACCTATTCTAAATTGGTTTTGCAAAAGCTCACCAACAGAACGTATTCTTCTATTTCCAAGATGGTCGATATCGTCGTCATTACCAACAGATGAAGTAATTCTGTTTTGAAGCACTGATGATGAAAGACAGCATATATAGTTAATTGATGCAAAAATATCGTCGATTATAATATGTTTTGGAATAAGCTCATCACGGCGTTGTGCAAGTGTTTTGCGAAGTTCTTCAGGTGCAGTGTTATCAAGAATTTCCCACAATACGCTAAAACGCACCTTCTCGTTAATTCCAATTTCTTTTGGATCAAAGTCGATATAGTTTTTAATATCAACCATGCCATTACCAACTATTTTAACCTCTTCACCTTCAAAATCAACAAAAGCAACCGAGATACCGCGGTCTTCTGCTGCAAAAGCCTCTTCACGAGTTAGTGTATGTCCTTTTTCAAAGAGAAGCTCTCCTGTTCTTGGGCAAACTAGAGGGCGTGTTAATTTATTGCCCATAAGTCTGTTTGAGACTCCGAGCTTTTTGTTGTATTTATATCTGCCGACCCTTGATAGATCGTATCTGCGATCGTCAAAAAACAGCGAGTTTATATGTGTCTCAGCACTATCGATTGTCGGTGGCTCGCCTGGACGAAGTTTTCTGTAAACTTCAAGTAGACCCTCTTCTCTGTTTGTTGTAGAGTCTTTGGCAATTGTAGCCATAATTTTTTTATTTTCACCGAAATACTCAACTATCTCAGCATTGCTTGATAGTCCGAGCGCTCTAATAAATGTTGTTACCGGGATTTTTCTGTTTTTATCGATACGTACATAGAATATATCATTCGCATCGGTTTCATACTCAATCCAAGCACCTCTATTTGGTATAATCGTTGATGAAAAAAGAGGATATCCTGTTTTATCAAGTGTTCTGCTAAAATACGAACCAGGGCTACGAACAAGCTGCGATACTATTACACGCTCAGCTCCGTTAATAACAAAAGTACCTGAATCTGTCATAAGCGGAAAATCGCCCATGAACACCTCTTGCTCTTTTATTTCGCCTGTTTCTTTGTTAATTAGTCGAACAGTTACACGCAATGGGGCAGCATAGGTCGTATCTCTTTCTTTACACTCCTCCACACTGTATTTTGGGCTCTCATCGAAACGATAATCGACAAATTCCAAAACCAGGTTGCCTGTGTAGTCGGCGATGGTTGACTCCTCCGAAAATATCTCTTTGAGTCCTTCTTTTATAAACCACTCATAGGAATTTTTTTGGATTTCAATTAGATTTGGCATCTCCAAAACTTCGGAAAGTCGCGCGAAGCTTTGACGAACATTTTTGCCAACCTGCATCGGCCTTACTTTTACCATAGCATTACCTCTCCATTTTCTCATTTTTTTAAAAGCTGTTTAAAGCAATTTTTGTGCATTATACATAATTTAGTTTCAAAAACTTCGTAAAATTTCTACCTTAAATTTTGCTAAATGGCAAGAAACTCCATTATGGTACAGTTTATTATTATATAACAAATTTAAATAGCTTGTCAAGTATTATTTCTTGTAGTATTTTGACGGGTAAAAACCGCACATTTATAATTTGTGCGGTTTTATTATCAGTTAAAGAGTTTTAGAATCATTTTATATATGTTATCAACAATACCTTCTCTATCCTCATCACAGAAGAACGCAGAGATAAATGCAAGCATAATACCACGAGCGCTTATCATCAGATAACTCATATCCTCACAAGGCTTTATCTTTCCATCTAAAACGCCACGCATATAGAGCTTTCGTATCCTTTCCATCCCGAGCTCTTTTATCTCTTCGAGCTTCTTTATATCCTCGCCTTTTAAAACAGAGCTTTTGTTTAGTACAACAGCATTAAACACAAACATGAGCGCCGCACTTCTCTGCTCAAACTTCTCAGCCGTAGCATTTAGCATCATTTTAACAGTTTCCTCAAAAGGTTTATCTAGAGATAGAAGTAGTTTTAAATCATCAAGCTTTGTATTGAAGCTATAAACTACTGCATTTGAAACGATATCGTCTTTCGATGAAAAGTATTCATAGATAGTTCCTTTTCCAACTCCTGCTGATTTTGCAATCTGTGAGACGGTAATCTCAGCAGTTTCATACCCCTCTGCGTAAAGAGATATAAGCGCATTGAATATTAAAACTTCCTTTTCTTTATACATTTGGGCCAGCCTCCTGCTCTAAAGGCTTTTGTGCATCAACTAATGGTAAAACTTCTTCTTTTAAAGCCAGTGCGTCATCCTCATCGGTTGGGTCCTCTCTCTTTTTCGGATCTTTCTTACAGAGAATTTCATAGACACAAGGCACAAGGAACAGCGTTAGAAGTGTTCCATAGATAAGACCACCTATTGTAACAATAGCCATTGGAGCTGTCATTTCAGCACCCATTGCCGTGCTAAACGCCATTGTTGCCATAGCAAGAACTGTTGTAGCCGCTGTCATAACTATCGGACGAAGTCTATCCTTACCTGCTTTAATTAATGCATCGTGTCTTTTATATCCACGAAGTCGCAGTTGGTTTACATAATCGATATAAACAATACCGTTGTTTACTATAACTCCTGCAAGCATGAGGAAGCCAAACATTGAAATAATCGATACCTCAAATCCCCCGATATATAGCGCTAAGAATCCACCGGTGAATGCAAGCGGTATTGTAAACATTACTATAAACGGTGATAGAAGCGACTGGAACTGCGCTACCATTATCAGATAGATGAAGAGAATAGCCATCGCAATCATAAGAATCAGGTCATCCATTGAGCTTGCAATGGTTTCGCTCTCACCGCTCATCTCATAGGTGACATCACCCGCAAGCTCGATATCCGCTACAGCCTTTGAAACCTCTGTGCCGACAATACCGATATTATAACCCTCTTTAAGCGTTGCAGTAATACTCATCGTTCTTGTTAAATCACTTCTGCTTATTGATTGTGGCGCGTTTATTCTATTTGCAGTTGCAATTTCACTGAGAACAACTACTTCGTCTTCTCTATTTGTAAGCTCAAGCTCTAGTATATTATCTTCATTGATAAGCTCTGATTGCGGTTTCATTAAAGCTACAGGGTAGTTACCATCTTCAAATAGAAGTGTGGCAGATGCTTCTTCTGAAACAAGCGCTTGTGATACCGCCATATAAACTTCCGCAACGGTAAATCCTGCCTTTACAGCTTTTTCTCTATCTACATCAATATGCAGCTGCTGCGTGAAATCTTCAAGGCCTGTTGTTACCTCATCTATACCCTCGATACCACTTAGCATATTCCCTATAGTTTCTGCTGACGCTTCAAGATCCTCGATGTGTGTGCCGAATATATTTACCGCAATTCCACTGCCAGAAAGCGCCGACATATCCATATTAGTGGTGCTGACGCTAAGTTCAACACCTGCATCAACCGCCATCTCGCTCATCTGTGCCGAAATATCTTCACCCTGAGAGGCATACTCTTCATCAACTATCATATAGTACGATATATTAGAAGATCCGCCGCCAAATCCGCCCATAAGCGCATTCGCACCAAACGAAGCTCCAACATCTAAAACACCCTCGATAGTTGCAAACTGAGCGGCAAGCTCATCGCTTTTCTCAAAAAACTCACTATCTGATAGTCCATCTGGTTTAACTGCAGTAGCTGATATCTGATTACTACCCATCGCCGGCATAAACGAAGTACCGTTTGATATAGCAAGCGAAACCGATGTTACGAGTAATACAAGTGATAAAACAACTACTCCCCATCTTGCTTTAATTGCAAATCGAAGCATCTTCGCATAGATATTTGTTATGCTCTTAAATATCCCGTGCTTTTTCTCTTTTTTATTCGCAAGCAGTGTTGATGCAAGTGATGGCACAACTGTCAGTGCTACAAGCAGCGATGATAGCAGCGAATATGCTATTGTAAGTCCCATATCGGTGAATATCTGCTTTGTGATACCCTCGGTAAAAACAATCGGCAAAAATACCGAAACTGTTGTGAGAGTTGAAGCAAATATCGCCCCACCAACCTCACGCGCACCTTCAATAGCAGCCCTATATCCACGCACACCTTCTGAGCGCAGTCTGTATATATTCTCAATAACAACAATAGAGTTATCAACAAGCATTCCAACGCCGAGCGCCAATCCACCAAGCGAAACAATATTTAGTGTTATACCTGAGAAATACATAAGTGAGATAGCAATCATAAGGCTTATTGGAATAGATATCGCTATTACAAATGTAGGTCTTATATCTCGCAAGAACAGGATTAGTATCACCATAGCGAGCAGTCCACCGTAGATAAGGTTACCTAGAACACTGTCAATAATAATATTTATATAAATACCCTGATCCATGAGTGCCGTTAGATATAGACCATCATTTTCACTCATAAGCTCATCCATAGTAGCACGAACATCAGCTGCAACACCAGCCGTTGCACTTCCACTCTGTTTTTGAACAGACAGGATAATAGCATTTTCGCCATTAAGTCTAGCGTAGCTCTCATCTTCATTGTTTGTTATCTCTATATCGCAGAGATCTGAGATAGTATATGTTGTTCCGCCGTTTATATCAAAGAAGAATATAGGTAGGTTTAAGAGCTCATTTAAGCTATCGATTTCATCTCCAACTTTAAGATAGGTGCTATCTTCTCCAGACTCTATAAACCCTGCTGGCAGCTCAAAGTTTTGCGCTGAGATTATTCCAGCTATTGTATCTATCGTTATAACGCCCGACATATCAGCCGCCGCTAGTATTTCTTCTCTTTCATTTTCAAGGTCGGTGCGAGCTTGTTCAATCTGCGCAAGTGCTGAATCTATCTGAGCATACCCTCTTGCCATCTCTATTGAAAATTCGCCCTGTCCGACAAATATATCTGCTTGAGCACCTGGAAGTGTTGCTTGAAATTCAGATATTTGCGCTTCAAGCGCCACCCTTTGGGTGTTCAGTGCCGCAATTTGTCCTTCAAGCGCTGTAATAGTTCCTTCAAGAATTGCTATCTGCGCCGCGTTTGCAGGGTCTGTTTCATCGAGGGCATCAAGCTGCTCTTGTACTGCTGTTATCTCCATAGTAAGCGTTGCTATACCTGCAACTAGCTGGTTATATCCCGTTGTCATCTGATGTTCTGCACCGAGAAGCTGCTCGAGGCCATCACCCATCTGCTGTGAAAACTGAGCCTGTGCTTCATCGAGTTCTGCAAGTGCAGAATTTAGCTCCGCTTCAGCATTATCGAGTTCTGCAATACCCTCATTCAGGCTACTCTCAATCTCAGCCGCAAGAGCATTAGATATTTCATCTACTTTATCCTGTGAAGGTGTTATTTCAATTCTGCTTGTAATAGCACCTGTTTCATCGACAGAAGCAACTCCAGGTACTCGCTCAAGCGCTGGTACAACTACATCATCGACAAATTCGGTAATCTCCTCAGCCGACTGCCCCTCTTTATTTACCGAGAGGGTCATTACTGGCATCATATCGGGATTTAGTCGCATGATTATAGAGCCGCCGATAGTTTCGTTTTCAAAACCAGCCGACACGGTATCAATGAGACCCGAGAGCTCTATTATCGCACTATCCATGTTAATACTCTCAGAGAATTCGAGTATTATCATCGACATATCTTCACTGCTAGTCGAGCTTATACTATTAAGTCCCGATAGGGTTGCAAAGCTCTCTTCGAGCGGCTTTGTTACCTCTGCTTCAACCTTTTCAGGCCCTGCCCCTATATACGGAGTTGTCACAACTGCATAAGGAAGCTCGATAGACGGCAATAGATCTGGGGTTAAGTTTGTGAATGAAATATACCCGAGAACTATCGCAATAACAACTCCAACCATTACAGTAAAGGGTTTACGCACGCTAAATTTTGACAAAAAATCACACCTTCTATTTTATTTGTTAAAAAGATTATAGTTAATCTCTATTATCATTTCATCTATTTAAAAGCTTTCAAAAGCAGATAAAACTCATATCGACCGACCGGTCGGTCGGATTTCATTATACTTTAAAAACAGCAGTTAGTCAATCGAAAAATTGTATTTTTTTGCATTTATTTTTCGTCATTTTTAGTAAAACGTTTTTTAAGCAAAAAAACTACCGCTGTTGCGGTAGTTTCTAAATTATTAATCTTTTTTTATCTCTTCTCGTATCAGGTACTGAGGTGCATTATTTATAGCAAGGTAAATTCTGCCAAGATACTCACCAAGCAGTCCGAGTGTCATAAGAATAAGACCGCCCATTATTAAGGTGATCGATACTGTTGATGCCCAGCCGAGTGGTGTATCTGGGTTTATTATTGCACTTATTAGCGCAAATACCGAATATCCAAACCCCAAAACCGCCGCAAAAAAACCTATGATAGTCGCTATTCTAAGCGGTTTTACCGAAAAGGCTGTAAACCCATTTAGCCAAAGTCCCATCAATTTGCTAAATGTATATCCACTGCCGCCTATTTCTCGCTCACGGTGGTTGACCTGTGCGTTTTTAATGAATTTAGTTGCACGAAGCAGTAGTCCTGATAGGTATGGGAAACTCTTATCGTAATCTACTACCTCTTCGATAATATATCTCTTTGCCGCAAAATAGCTCGAAAGATATAGCTCTTTTGGTTTTGATAGAAGAAAACAAGCCATTCTATCGTTTATATAACTTCCAAAATTCCTGAAAAATGAATGTTTTTTGCTGTCGTACTTTGCAATACATACATCGCAATCATCGCCTAGAGTATCGATTAGGTTAAAGCACTCGGAAAATGGGGTTTGTCCGTCATCGTCTCCAACTATAACAATCTCCCCACTGCACCTTGAAAATCCTGCCATAACTGCTGAGTGTTGACCAAAATTCTTAGACAACGACAAAACAGTTATCCTGCTATCCTCTGCTGCAAGTCTTCGCAACACCGAGAGGACATTGTCGGGCGAGCAGTCGTTTACAAGGACAATCTCAAAAGATTCCACGCCTCGAGCACTCATCGTTTCTCTTATCTCATTTACCGTTGGTTCAATGGTCTTTTCGCTTCGATAGCAGGGTATGACAAACGAATATTTCATCTTTCTCTCCTAAAAGGTTAGTCTTTTTTATTCTCACGCATACGGGTCGAGTGGTCGAGTGTTTTCTTGCGTATTCTTATCGACTTCGGTGTTACCTCGAGCAGTTCATCATCTGATAAGAACTCAAGCGCTTCCTCAAGTGATAGTTTTTTCGGTGTAATCAGACGAAGTGCATCGTCAGAACCTGAAGCTCTAGTGTTTGTCAGCTGTTTTCTCTTACAAACATTAACCACTAGATCCTCACTTTTTGGCGAATATCCAACAACCATACCAGCATAAACAGGTACAGCAGGTCCAATAAATAAAACGCCGCGCTCTTGTGCGTTAAACAGGCCATAGGTAACACTCTCACCAGCTTCATAAGCTACAAGGCTACCAAAACTTCTTCTTTTAATATCGCCTTTGTATGGGATATATCCTGAAAATACAGCAGACATAATTCCCTCACCCTTTGTATCGGTCAGAAACTCACTTCTGTATCCAAACAAACCTCTTGAAGGAACGGTAAACTCAACCCTTGATCTGCTCTCACCCTGCGGTGTTATCGAGATAAGCTCACCTTTTCTCTGGCAAATTTTATCAACAACAGTACCTGTAGCCTCGGTTGGAACGTCGCATACAAGATGCTCTGCTGGCTCCATGAGACCTTCATCTGTCTCTTTGTATAAAACTCTCGGTGTTGAAACCGAAAACTCAAATCCCTCACGTCGCATATTCTCAGTAAGAATTGAAAGATGCATTTCACCACGACCTAGAACTCTAAATGCATCGCTGTTATCAGTTCTCTCAACACGAAGCGAAACATCTTTTAGAAGTTCTTTAAACAGCCTGTCACCAACCTGACGGCTAGTTACAAACTTGCCTTCTCTTCCAGCAAATGGTGAATCGTTTACAGCAAATGTCATCTCAACAGTTGGCTGTGATATCTTTACAAAAGGAATAGGCTCAACATTTAGCGGATCACAAACAGTATTTCCAATAGTTGCATCAGAAACGCCTGAGAATGCAACTATATCGCCTGCATAAGCCTCTTCAACTTCCAATCTCTCAAGTCCGTTAAACTGCAAAATTTGTGTAACTCGACCCTTCTGCAAAGCGCCGTCGTCATGGTAGTCACAGAGGACAACATCGGTATTTTTGCGCAGTATTCCACGCTCAACACGTCCAACTGCTATTCTTCCCACAAAGCTTGAATAGTCAACTGCCGATACAAGCGCTTGAAGCGGTCCATCTATATCAACATCAGGTGCTGGTATATCTTTTACTATCGCCTCAAATAGAGGTGTTAAATCAGTTCCTGTCTCGTTTGGTGAGTAGGTCGCAGTGCCATCTCTACCTGAGCAGAAAACTATTGTGCTCTCAAGATGTTCTTCATCAGCTTCAAGGTCGAGCAGAAGCTCTAAAACCTCTTCACCTATTTCATCACTTCGAGCATCTGGTTTATCTATCTTATTTACAACTATAATTACCTTATGATTTAATTCAAGTGCTTTTTTTAGCACGAATCTTGTCTGCGGCATAGGGCCTTCTGCTGCATCTACAAGTAGTAGAACACCATCTACCATCTTTAAAACTCTCTCAACTTCGCCGCCGAAATCAGCATGCCCTGGAGTATCAACTATATTAATTTTCACATCGTTGTAAACAACAGAGCAGTTTTTTGCAAGAATTGTTATTCCGCGTTCACGCTCTATATCGTTGTTATCCATTACCCTCTCGACAACAGCTTTGTTCTGTCGTGCGTCTTGTGTTTGCTTTAGCATCTCATCGACAAGGGTGGTTTTACCGTGGTCAACGTGCGCTATAATTGCTATGTTTCTAAGTTTTTCTCTTTTCAAAATAATGCTCCTCTTTAATTTATGTCCATAATATTATACAACATTTTTCTACATATTACCACCCACTAAAAAAAACAATGCATTTTGGAGCGCTTATCCTTTAGAATAATATTAAAACAACCGATGAAATCTCACCGGTTGTTTCACTTTATTCGATAACTACGTCTGAGGAATTATCATCTTCAGGCTTGCTATCTGAGTCTTGGTTGTCCATATCACTGTCATCTGACATCGAGTTATCTAAATCGCTATCCATAGATGAGCTATCATCTAAACTCATGCTATCATCCATATCACTCGACATAGAATCGTCTGCGTCATCTAACAAGTTACTCGATGACGAGCTATCTTGTAGCGAAGATGTGTCGTCGTCTTCCATAGGTGAGCAACTACACGCCGCAAGTCCTACTGATACAGCAAAAACCGTAAATATCGCCATTAATCTTCTTAGCATTTCATTACACCTCCATTTAAGAGTTTATTTAACTTCTGGCTTTCCCTTAGATATAGTTTGTTCAAAATTTGTTCAAATATCCACCCAAATAAAGGTAGAATTTATTTTCTCTCAAAAAAATAAAACCTGTATTACAAAAATACAGGTTTTATCTATTAAACATTTAAAGAAAGTTGCTCTACTCTGCAGCGTCTTCCTCTTCGTCCAACTCATCAAAATCGATATCGTCTTCTGAAAACTCAAGCAGTTCTCCACATGCAGGACAGTTTATTTCGCCCTCTTCAAGCATTTCACCATCAAGGTATACCTGCTCTTCACATGTTGGACAGGTAACTGAATAAAACTGATCATCAATATCGTGGTGATGATGATGTCCGCCACATCCACAACCGCCTTCATCTTCGCTGTATATTTCCTCTTCAATACTTCCGAGGTCTTCATCAATCTCCTCGACTACGCTCTCAAGGTGCAACACATCGTCCTCAAGCTCATCAACTCTGTCGGTCAAATCAACAGCGTCAAAATTAACACCCTCAATTTCATCACAGATATCCGCTAATAAATCTACCATAAGCTCTAAAACTTTCTTCTCGCCACTGTCATTTAGTGACAGACCTTCCATTAAACCTTTAATGTAGGCCACTTTTTGCTTAATTTCCATTTTAAAACACCTCTTCACATAATATAATCGCTCAGAGCGAAAAAAACAAATTCGTCACAGCGACTAAACTCTCGACATATACTCGCCTGTTCTTGTATCAATTTTAATCTTGTCGCCTTCATTTACAAATAGCGGAACACGTACCTCAGCACCTGTTTCAACAGTTGCAGGCTTTGTTACGTTTGAAGCAGTATCGCCTTTAATGCCAGGCTCTGTTGCAGTTATCTCAAGTTCAACAAATAGGGGTGGCTCAACGCCAAAAACACTACCTTTGTACGAGAGAATTTTAACAACCTCATTCTCTTTAACGAACTTTAAGTCGTCTGCATAATCGTTGCTGTTTAGTGCAGTCTGCTCAAATGTTTCGTTGTCCATAAAGTTGTACATCTCACCGTCGTTATAGAGATAGCTCATCTCTCTTCTCTCAACATAAGCTGTCGGATATTTATCGGTTGGGTTGAATGTTTTCTCAACAACAGCCCCTGTGATAACATTGCGAAGCTTTGTTCGAACAAATGCAGCACCTTTGCCCGGTTTCACATGCTGAAACTCTATTATCTGCATAACACTTCCGTCCATATCGAACGTTACACCATTTCTGAAATCCCCTGCTGATACCATTATTTTACTCCTTATTTTGACCATTCGGTCACAATATCGCTTTTTCGGCAAGCGAGTCGCCAAAATTTATCGTTTACCTATACATATTTTATCCTATTTTCTTATTATTTGCAAGACAATTTATCTTTAGTTGATAACTATAAGCTCTTTTGTCGATGAACAGAGATTTATAACCCCTTCTGCTGTACAGATAACAAGATCTTCTATTCTCACTCCCATATTATCAAGATATACCCCAGGCTCAACTGAAAAAACCATTCCCTCTTCAATTCTACCTATTCCTCGCGAGCTAATAAACGGAGCTTCATGCACTTCGGCACCTATTCCATGCCCAAGACTGTGGACAAATTTTCCAGGATAATCCTTCTCGGTTACATCTCGTGCAATTTTATCACACTCAATAAGCGACATTCCAAGCTTAATTTCCGCTTCTGCTTTTTCGTTTGCATAAAGCACTGTATTATAGAGTTTTTTCATCTCTTCAGTTGGCTCACCAAAAACTACTGTTCTTGTCATGTCACTGCAATAACCATCTTTTATTGTGCCGAAATCAAGCGTTATAAATTCGCCTTTTGAAAGCTTCTTCGCACTCGGTATCCCATGCGGATTTTTGGTATTCTCGCCAAAAACCACAATCGACTGGAACGCTTCTCCCTCACCGCCTTCTTCTTTCATAAGTGAAACTAACTTATCACGTATAAACTGTTCGGTGACACCTTCTTTGATAAAGCTTAAAATCTTTCTGAAAACCCTGTCTGTTATGGCAATAGCTGCCTT
This sequence comes from uncultured Oscillospiraceae bacterium, assembly GCA_964369435.1. Taxonomy (GTDB): domain Bacteria; phylum Bacillota; class Clostridia; order Oscillospirales; family Ruminococcaceae; genus CAYJGN01. Next base: position 11,727 of record CAYJGP010000016.1, read on the forward strand.
TATCTTCAAAAGCTCTTTATCGGTTTTAATGCTGCGCATCTTTATTATCGCTTTTTCTATTTTATCACTCAAGGTAACTGTTATCGGAGACAGCGCCTTTTTAAAACGTTTAAATTCAGCTACTGATACTTTCTCTGTAGATATAAACACCTTCGATACATTACTCTCGAAAAATTCTTTAGCCTGCTTGCCGAAGCTGTTAAGCAAAGAAACTCGAGTGGCTTTCACCTCTTTTTTTGCCCTCTCAAAGTATCTTGCGTCAACGATAAAAACAGCATCGTTTTTCTTCACTAAAATGTATCCTGCAGAGCTCTCAAATCCCAGAAAATATCTCCTTGAAACAGGGTCTGATAGTATAACACCCTCACCGTCGCTTAGTATCTGCTGCAACCGCTCTATCATAAAATCCCCCTGTAATACTCTTTCATCGAAAGTGCATCTTCGCTCTGTCTGCCAGCGCTCTCACAGATAATTATAGGTGAATATCCTCGTCTTGCAACCTCTTCGAGCATTGGTTCAAAGTTTGGTCCATAAGTTTCATCATCAAAATTTAGATGCATCTTCTCACCGCCTGGATCTGTGAACATTATCTTTGAAAAGTGCGAATGAAACTGCGCTGTTCTATCAAATCCAAGCGCATTTTCCATAGTGTCAAATATCTTCTTGTAATCAGACTTATCGCGGATACCGCCAAGTGTTCTGGCATTTAGGTGTCCAAAATCAATGCAAGGGATAAAGCTTTCATCTACTTTGCAAAGCTCCATAACCTCTTCTAAGTCTCCAAGCTGATTTACTTTACCCATAGTTTCAGGGCAGATGTGAACATCGCCAAATCCAAGCTCAACTAGTGCCGCTCTCGCCTTTGCAAGTGTGTCGCAAGCAAGTGCTAAAGCCTCTTTACGTGTGATTTTCCCAGCTGAACCCGAATGAACAACTATCCTATCTCCCGACATACGAAGAACGGCCTGCGCACTATCTGTTATATATTTTATCGAATTTAATCGCTTCTCTTCTTCTGTGCCAGACAGTGATATATAATACGGAGCATGAAGGGTTACCTTGATATTTCTGCTCTTAAACCCCTCATCTAAAATTTTACCATCTTTCTCAGATAGCCGAACTCCACGTCCACACTGGTACTCGAAAACATCGAGACCACACTGCTCGATATACTGCGGGACTTCAGCTGTTTTTTTAAAACCCATCGTTGCAAAACTATCGCTCTTGCCTGCAGGGCCAAAAAGTGCACCCATATTTTCCTCCTTTTTCTAAAAAAAACAACAGGCTAAAAATAGCCTGCCGTGTTTTTTGAAATTATCTGAATTTACGTTTACGAGCTGCTTCTGATTTCTTTTTACGCTTAACAGAAGGTTTCTCATAATGCTCTCTTTTGCGCACTTCAGCTAATACGCCGTTTTTAGCACATTGCTTTTTAAATCTTCTAAGTGCGTTTTCAAGCGACTCATTTTCTTTAACTCTTATCTCTGACATCTATATCCCTCCTTTGCCTTGTAGGAGCCCAATTTCTTGTTATATTATACATTTTTTTCACTAAAATGTCAACTCATATATTTCGACAAATTAGTAAAAATGCAAAATATTTCTTATATATCGTTTTACCTCTTAAATAACTTTACTTTACGACTATATTAACAAGGTTACCTTTTACATATATCTCTTTAATAATCTGCTTGCCTTCGATTGAAGCAATAACTTTCGGGTCAGTTTTTGCAGCAGCAATCGCCTCTTCGTTTGTAGCATCTTTTGAAATCTCAACTCTGCCACGAACTTTCCCGTTTACCGAAGCTGCAATTGTTATAACAGCATCGACACATTTTTCTTCGTCATACTTCGGCCAGCTTTGTGCACACGCAAAAGACATGCTATTGTAAAGCCCAAGCTCTTCCCACATCTCTTCTGCAATATGAGGAGCAAACGGAGACAGCATTGTTATAAAGGCTGTTATATCATCAAGTTTAAGCGTTTTTAGAGCGCTCATCTCGGTGACAAGTGTCATAAGCGAGGCTATTGCGGTGTTAAACTTTAGATTTTCAATATCGTTTGTAACCTTTTTAATAGTCTTGTGCATTATAACTTCTATCTCTTTTGAATACCCTTCGCTCTGCATAAATACTTTAGGAATAAGATCATAAGCTTTATCAAGGAACCTCTTACAACCTTTAATCGATGAAGAACTCCAAGGCGCAACCTTTTCAAAGTCACCAATAAACATCTCATAGAGTCTGAAAGTATCTGCACCGTACTCACTTACTATATCATCTGGGTTTACAACATTCCCTTTAGTTTTACTCATCTTCTCGCCGTTTTCGCCTAGAATCATACCGTGAGAAGTTCTCTTCGCATAAGGCTCCGATGTTGGCACTTCGCCTATATCAAATAGGAATTTAAACCAGAATCTCGAATATAGGAGATGCAGTGTTGTATGCTCCATACCGCCGTTATACCAGTCAACTGGAAGCCAGTAGTTTATAGCTTCTTTTGATGCAAATGCCTCATTGTTGCAAGGATCTATATATCTTATAAAGTACCAGCAAGATCCAGCCCACTGTGGCATCGTATCTGTTTCGCGCTTTGCAGCTTCGCCACAAACAGGACAGCTAACATTCACCCAACTATCGAGTTTCGAGAGCGGACTCTCGCCATCTTCAGTTGGTTCAAAGTTTTCAAGTTTTGGTAGTTTTAGTGGAAGATCTTCCTCTTTTAGCGGAACATGTCCACACTTTGGACAGTTGATTATCGGAATAGGCTCTCCCCAGTATCTCTGTCTTGAGAATACCCAGTCGCGGAGTTTAAAGTTGACTTTCGGCTCGCCTTTACCGCTATCTGCCAAAAACTCTGTTATCTTAACTTTCGCATCAGCTACCGATAAACCATCTAGAAATCCTGAATTCACCATAATACCGCTGTCGCAATCGGTGAAGGCTTCCTTCTCGATATCGCCACCTGAAACTACTTCAACTATAGGTAGATTGAATTTTTTCGCAAATTCATAGTCTCTGTCATCATGACCTGGAACCGCCATAATAGCACCTGTTCCATAGCTCATCAAAACATAATCCGAGATATAAATCGGTATCTTTTTATCGTTTACAGGGTTAATTGCCTCAATACCTGTTAGCAAGACACCTGTTTTATCTTTGTTAAGCTCAGTTCTCTCAAGATCGCTTTTTCTGCTACTTGCAGTGCGATACGCCATAATCTCTTCGATATTTGGAATCTCTGCTCTGTATTTATCAATTATCGGATGTTCAGGCGAGATAACCATATATGTTGCGCCAAAAAGTGTGTCCGGTCTTGTTGTATAAACTCTGAGGGTTTCATTGTTTGTCGTTTTGAAGTCAACTTCTGCACCCTCACTTCTGCCAATCCAGTTACGCTGAGAAGAGACAACTCTATCGATGTAATTCACATCGTCAAGGTCATCTATAAGGCGCTGCGCATACTCGGTGATTTTGAGCATCCACTGCTCTTTTTCCTTGCGGATAACCTCACCGCTACATCTCTCACAAACTCCATTGACAACCTCTTCGTTTGCCAAAACAACCTTACATGATGTACAGAAATTAACAGCCATTTTGCTCTTATAAGCAAGGCCTTTTTCAAACATCTTTAAGAATATCCACTGAGTCCAGCGGTAGTAATCTTCTGATGTTGTATTAACTTCGCGGTCCCAATCAAACGAAAGACCAAGACTTTGAAGCTGTTCTTTAAATCTTGCAATATTTTTTGCCGTTACAACCTCTGGGTGGATATGGTTTTTTATAGCGAAATTCTCTGCTGGTAGACCAAACGCATCCCAACCCATAGGATATAGGACATTATAGCCCTCCATCCTTCTTTTTCTGGCAACTATATCAAGCGCTGTATACGACCTTGGGTGACCAACATGAAGTCCGTTACCCGAAGGATATGGAAACTCGACAAGTGCATAGTATTTTGGCAAAGTATAGTCATTTTTAGCTGCAAATACCTTTTCTCTGCTCCAACGTCTCTGCCACTTTCTTTCCATCTCTAAGTTTGCGCTGCTCACTCTAAACACTCTCCTCTAAAAGACTATCTATCTCAATAACTTCGCCATCAACCCATAGGTTTTCAAGGTTATAAAACTCCCTTGTATCTTTGTGGAAGACATGGCATACAACATCATAGAAATCGAGCAGTATCCAGTTTGCACTGCTGTACCCCTCGGCACTATTTATAGTAATTCCTGCTTCTTTGCATTTAAACTCAACCTCTTCAGCTGAGCTTTTAACACCTGTTGAACTCGTCTGTGTTGCTATTATAAAGTAATCACAAAGAGTTGTCAGTGTATCTATTTTAATAACTTTAATATCGGTAGCTTTTTTATCATCAAGCGCCTTGACAATTACTTTTACAGCATCTAAGTTTTTCAAAAACTCTCCCCCTTAATTTTCGCTTACAGATGAACTGCTTTCATCTTCAAGCGGTGGCAGCCCGAGAACATCTGCAAGTGAGCTGTTTTCATTATCGAAGTAATCTTGTGTGTTTGATAGCTCTATTAATAGCGGTAGATCCTCTATTGTTATAGCCTCATCATCACCTCTAACATAAACTTCGTTTACAAGGTCTATTGTAGCCTGCTCATGCAGTGAATATACAGATAGCGAATTATGCATGTGCCCTTCACCAGGTGCCATATACATATTTACATCATAGAAATCGATATCGCGGAATTTTGTAGCCAAATCAAGCATTTCAGATACAGTTAAATCACTTCCGATATCATTGTATACCGCAGTTAGTCCTGCTGTGAACTCAGATAGGCCCATAGATTGAAGTTTTTCTGCAAGTGCCGCCATAAATATCCTCTGTGCACTTATTCTTCCGATATCGCCTGTAGGATAGATATTTCTTGTGCGGACAAATACTTCAGCCTCTTCACCTGATAATGTATGCAGTCCCGCTTGTATGCTAACACCGTTAAGTTCCATATTTGATGGAACATCTATTTCAATACCGCCAATAGCGTCAACCGCATCGACAAATCCATCCATAGTTATCGTTACATAGTGGTCAGACTCTATGCCGAATGTATCTTCAATTACCTCAGCTAGCGCTGTGATACCCTCTGTCCCATTATACTCATAGTTTGCATAGACAGCATTTATCTTTCCTGTTGGGAAATCATCGTTTATATATGTATCTCTTGGAATCTGCAAAATATCAACTTCACCAGTCTCAACAATATAGGTTAAATGAATTATAACATCGGTAAGCTCCGAAGTTCTTCCCTCGTCATCATCTATACCTACAACAAGAATTGAGATAGCGCCATCTTCATCTGCAACTACTTCAGAACCATCTCCCTCACCATCAGGAGAAACTCCCCAATCATCTTCGCCTCTTGTTCCGCTAAACGGCTCAAGGCTTAGCAGGATTAACGAACCCGCAATAACAATAACCGAAATAATAATTATGCCAATTAGAAAGCCTTTTAGCTTTCCGCCCTTTTTCTGTTCGCTTGTATTCGCCATCAATTAAACATCTCCTAAATAAATAATATTCTCATTATACGCATCTACTGTTAAAGGGCATATAGTTGACTTTGACTTAACAAGTCCCTTTAAGCTATTCCTTAAAACAAACGCCATAGCTTTATCAATACTTTCAACAGATATCTTTCTCGCCACTTTTGCCGCTTTAAAGTCTCTATCTATTGAGGTGAAATCTGCTATATAAACAATTTTTTCAAGCACCGACATACAGGATCTCCCCGTACAATGGTAGGCAACAGCATTTAGGGTATCATCGCCGAGGCCATAGCCCTCATCTATCAAAAACTGGTATGCAGCAAAACTATGCAATACTGCCGCCTCTCTTTTGGCGACATATAAAGGAAGTATACCACTTTTTATTACTAATTGCAACAAAAAATCGCACGACTTCTCTTTTAGCATATCGTGCGCAAGTCCTGCTGTAAAAGCTGCTAACGGATCTGATTTATGTATTTTAGCGAGTTTCTTCGCTCTATCTGCAACATTTAAGCTGTGGATAAACCTCTTCTCGCTTAAATTTTCTTTGATATACTCATATATCCTTTTATCGGTTTTATTCATTGTCTATCCCTTTATAAACCTTGTTTTTAACTATATAATCATAAACTTCGTTCGTTAAATACTCTTTGTGCGCTCTTAAATTCTCTCGTATTTCACTGCTTGAGATGACCACTTCATCGCTTTTAACATAGAGAAATTTTCCACCTTCCACCGAAAGGCTCAGGATCTCTTCTTTAATTGCTATCTCGCTATCAGTCTCTCTTGCAAATACTATAAAAGTCGCTAGTTTAAAAAGCTTTTTATATTTATACCATTTTCTAAAGTAAAATAGCATATCACAGCCGATTATAAAGAAAAGCTCTGCATCTTTATATATTTCTTTTAACTTCTGTAAAGTATATAGAGTATAGCTTTCTTGATTGCTCACAATCTCTATATCCAGAATTTGCGCTGAGGGAAAATCAAAAGTTTTTTCACACATATAAAGCCTATCCACAGCCGTCGCGAAATTATCCGTCGACTTGTGAACAGGCGTTTTGCATGGGATAATAAGCAGCTTGTCGAGTGAAAACTGCAACTGTGCTCTTTTCGCTATCTTCAAATGCCCAATATGCGGCGGGTTAAAGCTGCCGCCGAGTATCCCTATCCTCAAAGCAAACCTCCGCTAAATATCTATTTTCGGATCTTTATGATTCTTTTTGTATAGTATCACCTTGCTTCCAACCGTCGCAACAACTATGCTATCGGTTCTCATTGCAAGTTCATTTGCAACCTCCCTCGGTGATCCTTCACTTGTTTCAAGGACGCGAAGCTTAATAAGCTCTCTTTTTGTGAGCGCTTCAGAAACAAACTTTATTGTATCCTCGCTTATATTTCCTTTACCTATCTGTCCTATAGTTTCAATTTTCGAGGCAAGACCTCTAAGTGTTGCGCGCTGTTTTGATGTTATGTTCATATTATCTCCTAATTTAAATATATAGTTTTAATTCTTCGTAAAATTTGCGAAGGGCATCCCCTCTATGACTGATTTCATCTTTTTTATCAGGTCTTAGCGAAGCAAAGCTTTCGTCTCCCACCATAAAAACAGGATCATATCCAAATCCGTTGTCACAATATCGCTCAAAACCTATGTATCCCTCACATCGCCCGATTACCTCAATTACCCTCTTATCTTCAAGTATACAGGCAATCGCCGATACGAAATACGCCCCTCTATCCTCTTTTTTCACATCTTTTAGGTTTTCAAGTAGCTTATCGATATTTGCATCATCAGAGCCACCCTCACCTGCATACCTTGCACTGTAAACCCCAGGTTCACCACCCAGAGCATCAACGCAAAGTCCTGAATCATCAGCAACAACGCTCTTGCCTGTTGCCAGAAATATAGCTTTTGCTTTAAGCATAGCATTTTCTGCAAAGGTTGCACCTGTTTCTTCAACCTCGATATCGCAGATGTCATCTGCTGGAATTATCTCTATCCCAAGAGGGCTAAGCATCCTTTGAAACTCTTCCACCTTATGTTTATTCTTCGTTGCTAAAACCATCTGCATAATTTAGTCCTCCAAAATTCCAAGTACAGCTTTTGAATAGGCTGCTGGATCAAATGTGAGCAGGTCTTCAACTCCCTCACCGACTCCTATAAATCGAACAGGGATAGAGAGCTCTTTTTTTATTGCAACGCATACTCCGCCCTTTGCTGTTCCATCGAGTTTCGTAAGCACTATTCCAGTTATATAGGAGCTTTCTGAGAAAAGCTTTGCCTGACTTACACCATTTTGCCCTGTGCTACCATCGAGGACAAGTAGCGTTTCAACCGAGCTTCCTTCTGCTTGTTTTGCTACTATCTTCGATATCTTCGATAGCTCCTCCATGAGGTTTTTCTTGTTATGCAGCCTTCCTGCTGTATCCACTATTAAAATATCGGCATTTCTCGCTTTAGCCGCATTCACCGCATCAAAAACAACCGCTGCAGGGTCACTTCCCTGTTGCTGTTTTATTATATCGACATCAGCTCTGTTACACCAAACTTCAAGCTGTTCTATAGCCGCTGCTCTAAATGTATCTGCCGCTGCAACTATCACCTTTTTGCCCTCATTTTTATATTTAGATGCAAGCTTTCCAATAGTAGTTGTTTTGCCTACTCCATTAACACCGATAACTAGAATAACAGCTGGGTTTCCGTTTAAGTTAAATTCGGTTTCAGGCTCCATTATTTTCGCTAAAACTTCGCTTAAAAGGATAATGAAATCTTCTTTACTCGAAACATTTTTACCCTTTGCCGCCTCTTTTAGCTCTTTGCAGATAAACTCTGCCGTCTCAACTCCAACATCTGCCGCTACCAAAAGGTCGGTTAATTCCTCGAGCAGTTCCTCGTCAATTTTCCCTGAAAAAACTTCGCTCACCGCTCCAAAAAACGACGAGGTAGTCTTTCGAAGTCCCTCTTTTAAATTGCTCCACAATCCCATTTAAGATCTCCTTAGTTTATTTTAAGTTCTTTTGCAATTTCCGCTATATCCATCTTGAGAAGCTTTGAAATACCTCTCTGCTGCATCGTTACACCATAGATAACATCGCTCTCTTCCATCGTTCCACGACGATGAGTAATGCAGATAAACTGGGTATTATCGCTCATCTTGCGCAAAATCTCTGCATATCTATAAACATTTATGTCATCAAGAGGTGCATCGACCTCATCATATAAACAGAAAGGCGCTGGTCTTGTTTTGAGAAGTGCAAAATAGATAGATGTTGCAATAAGCGCTCGCTCACCGCCAGAAAGACCGAGAAGCCCTCTCTCTTTCTTTCCTGGAGGCGCCACTTCAAGGTCGATATCACAGTTTAGAACATCGGTCTGATCAGTTAGTGTTAGTTTTGCTTTACCACCGCCGAACAGCTCTTTAAATACCTCTGTGAAGTTATCGCTTATCTCCTCAAATGTTGATTTAAATATCTCCTCCATCTCAAGGGTTAGCTCTTTGATTAAGTCTATAATCTTCTGCCTTGAATTTATACTGTCCTCAACTTGAACTTTCATAAACTCATAGCGCGAATTAACTTCGATATACTCATCTATAGCCGCAACATTTACATTGCCAAGCGATTTGATACTCGATTTTAATGAACGAAGCTCTTTTTCAAATTCTGGCTTATCAAACTCCGCCTGCGCAAACTCCTGCGCCTCCACTTTAGTAAACTCATACCGCTCCCATAGGTCTAGCAGAATTTCTTCATAATCTGCAGTTATCGACTGCAACCTCTCCGAAAGTCTTGCTGTTTCTGCAGAGAGTTCCTCTTTTAGCTGCTGTTCATCTTTAATCTTAGTGCGAAGCTCTGTTACCTTCTGCTCTCTCTCGTTGCGCTCCTCTATAACCGCTCCGATATCGGCTTTTATCTGCGAAATCTCCTGAACACCCTGCTCATTTTGCGTTGAAATTGAAACGATTTTCTCTTTTAGCTCCTCAATTTCACCACGAAGATTCGCTATATTCTCTTCGATTTTAGCTTTGTTTTCGTCTTTACCACGCTCACGCTCTTCTATCTGCACTAGTTCGTTTTCTGCAACTTCCAAATCTTTTGAGGTGGTGATTTTCTCTATATTGAGCTGTGATAACAAATTCTTCTGCTCTTCAAGTCTTTTTGCAACATCTTTGCTCTGACCTTCCTGCTCTGATAAAAGCTCTTTTAGTTTTTCCTCTTCTTCTCTCGTCTTTGAAATAAACAAAACCGCTGCATCTATCTCGCCAGAAAGTCTTTCTATCCTTTGACCAAGATCCAAAACCGAGCGTTCTCTCTCTGAAATATTCGCTCTGCCGTTCTCAATAAGCTCTGATAGTCCGGCAAGTTCGGTATCGGCACGAAGTTTATTCTCTTCAGCTGTTCTTTTTCTTGCAAGAAGAGCTTCATGGTCTGCCACTACACTCGCACGCTCATAGTTTGCCGCTTCTAATTTTTCATTGAGCTCTCCCAGTTTCTCATCAAACACCGCTATGCTAGCTTTCAGCTTTTCAATCTGCTCGCCACGACTAAGCACGCCCGCATTTTTAAAATGCGAACCACCAGTCATCGAGCCTCCAGCATTTACAAGCTGTCCGTCAAGTGAAACCACACGAAACCTGTTGCCAAATTTTCTACCAATTGCCTCTGCGCAATCTAAATCGGTGGCTATTACTGTTCTTGAGAGGAAATATGAAACTATGTTTTTATATTCGCTCTCACAATCGACAACCTCAACTGCTATCGCCTCAAATCCACGCTCTCTCGATGGATCGTCTGAGAGTGCTCTGCCACTTTTTATCGCTGTTATAGGAAGAAATGTTGCACGACCAGCTCGCATCTGCTTTAGGTAAGCAATAGCCCCTTTTGCATACTCACCGTTCTCAACAACAATATTTTGCATAGCAGCACCAAGCGCTGTTTCCACCGCAATGGCATACTTTGATCCGGTTTTAATAAGGCTTGAAAGCGCCCCTCTAATACCCCTTAGTTTTCCACTCGATGATGCTTTGAGCACCTCACGGATACTTCCTGAATAGCCATCCATGCTCTTTTCAAGGTCGACTAAAACACGTACCCTCTGCTCTGTTTCTGTTCGCTGATGGCGCAGTTTATCTATTTCGGCTGTTATTTCAGCTTGTTTTTGTTCTCTATTTTGAAGCTTTTGAAGTAGTGCTGTCTCAACATTCAAAAACGAGGATAGCTCATCGCTCGCTTCCTCTGCAACCTCTTCGCTCTTACTATATCTCTCTTCAAGAACTGCTGCCTGCGACTTTGTCTGCTCAAGGTCTTCTGTTTCGCTCAAAACTCGGCTTTGCGCCTCATCTCTTGCCGCTTTTGCATTTTCTATCTCTCCCGATTTAGTCGCGAGTTTTAGTGTTAATTGCGATAATTTAGAAGCAGTGCTATCTTTATTGTTCTCTTCTGCCTCTGCACCTTTTGCAGCGCTTTCTACCTCACTGTAAAGAAGGTCGTATCGCTCATTTTGCGACTTTAAAATCTCTGTAAGCTCTTCTATTTTCTTTGTCTGCTCGCTCTTTAACTGCAAAATAACAGAAGCAGTCTGTCCTTCGTTTGACAGATCAAGTAGCGCCTCTTCAATCCTTTTTTCACGGTGAGAAATTTCATTTTCAACTACCGCAACATCTCGTTCGTTATCGCTTGTAAGGCTTATTATCTCACTCTCACGTCGGCGCAACTCGTCAATTTGCAGTGCAGCTTTTGATATAAGCGCTGTTAGTTCATCTATCTCGCTCTCAGCACCTTGCAATTTACCCTTTATCTCGTTGTATTGCTCTTTCGCTATGTATAGTTTCGAGTCGATATCACGCTCATTTTTCTTTACATCGTCAAGCTCTCTGTTTATAAGAGTGACTTCAACCGTTTTCTGTCGCTCTGAATACTCTAAAAACTTTTTCGCCTTATCACTTTGTATTTTAAGCGGCCCTACTCTGTTCTCAAGCTCGACTAAAATATCTCGTAGACGGAGCAAATTCTCCTCCGCGAGATTAAGGCGCTTTTCAGCTTCATGGCGACGGTGTCGATACTTCGAAATACCAGCAGCCTCTTCAAAAACCTTTCGTCTATCATCGCTCTTATCCACGATATCCGAAATTTTCCCTTGAGAAACAATAGAGTATCCGCCTTTTCCAAGCCCTGTATCCATTAGAAGTTCATTAATATCGAGTAGTCGCACAGGGATTTTATTTATAAGGTATTCGCTCTCGCCTGAGCGGTAATATTTTCTTGTGACAAGCACCTCATCGGTATTTATATCAAGACTTTTATCTTTATTATCAATTACAAGGGTTACAGTTGCATGCGACTGCGGGCCTCTAGTATCGGTTCCGTCGAATATTACCCCTTCTGACTTCGAAACACGCAAACTCTTATTCGATTGCTCACCCATAACCCATTTTATAGCATCTGAAATATTACTCTTTCCGCTGCCATTAGGGCCGACAATCGAAGTTAAACCCTTACCGAAGCTGACAACTGTCTTTTCGGGAAAGGTTTTAAAACCCTGTATTTCAACCGACTTTA
>CAYJGP010000017.1:0-23730 GCA_964369435.1 uncultured Oscillospiraceae bacterium
AGTGCACGTTGAAATGTTCTTTGTAGGTCAAGATGTGAGATAAACTTCGCATTATCGGTCTTTTCAAAAAATATTCTAATGTCTATCATAACATACCCCACACTCATATCTATTTGCACCGCAATTTAAACATACATCTCTGCAGTGTCCTGAAACTTTGCTTTCAGTCGCCTGCTTATGCTCTCTTATCAGGAATTCTTTGCTCACACCAAAATCGATATGATCCCAAGGATTTATCTCATCATAGCTTCTTTTTCTGTTCGCATAAAAATGAGGATCAAGACCCAGCTCTTCAAATGCTTCTAACCATTTATCAAATTTAAAATGCTCATCCCATCCATCGAATATACAACCCTTTTCATAAGCTTTGTAAAGCACATCACAAATACGCCTATCTCCTCTTGCAAAAACAGCTTCAATAAAGCTTGTCTTACCATCGTGATAGTTTATTCGAACTTTATTGCCGGGTTTTGCCTCGAATAAAATTCTCTGCTTTCTCACAACCTCTTCTAAATCGTCTTGAGGTTCAAATTGGAAAGGGGTGTGCGGTTTTGGGACAAATGTCGCAACACTTACGTTTATATTAAATCCGCGTCCTTTGAGCTCAGATTTATAGTAAAGCCCAACAATGCTAGATGCTGTGCGAACGATTCCTCTTATATCTTCATCTGTCTCTGTCGGAAGACCTAGCATAAAATATAGTTTAAATTTTGTATGGCCCTCTGCAAGTGCTGTTGTGGCCATCTTTTCTATATCCTCATCTGAAACATTCTTGTTTATAACATCGCGAAGACGCTGTGTTCCTGCTTCAGGCGCAAATGTAAGGCTACCTTTCTTTACAGTGTCGCTACGCTTTAACATCTCACCTTCGAAATTATCAACTCGAAGTGAAGGAAGCGATAGATGAACCCTTTTTTTTGCTGTCCATGGAGTTAGGGTGTTTAGAAGCGGCATAAGACCTGAATAGTCTGAAGTACTAAGTGATGATAGCGAAATCTCGTCATAACCGCTCGTCTCACATAGCACTTTAGCTTGTCCGCTCAGTATATCGCTGCTCTTCTCACGAAGTGGGCGGTAGATATACCCCGCTTGACAAAATCTACATCCGCGAATACATCCTCGCATAACTTCAAGCATTGCTCGATCATGCACAATGTCTATATACGGCACGATAAATCTCTCTGGGTAAAAAACAGCGTCTAGGTCTTTTATAATCCTTTTTGAAACGATTTTTGGTGCATCATTTAGAGTTTTAACCTCTTTTACTGTACCATCATCATTATAAGAAAACTCATAAAACGCCGGAACATATATCCCCTCTAGTTTCATCGCTTTCTTTAAAAATTCAATTTTGCTAATACCTTTTTTCATCGAAACCTTATAGAGGTCGCAGAGTTCAATAATAGCTTCTTCCGCTTCACCAAGTACGAAAAGGTCGATAAAATCTGCAATCGGCTCTGGATTACATGCACAAGGCCCTCCAGCAATTACAAGATTTTTAAGCTCAGTTCTCTCAGAGCTGCGCAGTGGAATATTAGCATCTGCTAGCATCGATAGAATATTAGTATACGACAGCTCATACTGTAGAGTAAATCCGATTATATCAAAATCTGAAAGGCGAGTGAAACTCTCAAGGCTCTGTGGTGGAAGATTATTTTCTCTAAATACTTGAGATATCTCCGGCATAGCCGAAAAAAATCTCTCACAATAGATATCCGGCTCGTTGTTTAAAAGCGAATATAGTATTTTCATGCCAAGGTGCGACATTCCAACCTCATAACTATCGGGAAAGCAAAATGCAAACCTTAAGTCAACTTCATCTTCATTTTTATAAACACTATTGACTTCACCGCCTATATATCGTGCAGGTTTTTCGATAGTTGATAGTATCCTCTTGAAATCGCTTTTATACATAAAAAGTAGCTCCTTTATTTTATTGCTACTTATATAATATTATCTTTTGCGACAAATTGCAAACGTAAGATATATTGTTGTTATTAAAAGGGTGGGATTTTTATACTGGATTAGGATATAAATAGCGAAAAAAAACAGTATTGCTATAAAAACAACTGTAAAATAATTACATATAGCTTTTGCCATATTGTTCGAAAAGAGAATCCCTGCGCTATTCTCAATAATTCTATAGCCGTCAAGCGGATAAATTGGCAGAATGTTAAAGAGCAAAACTGCAATATTCATATAGAAAAAATAGTCTGGAGTGCCGTTTATAATTAGAATAATTGCCGCCGCTATCATATTAAATGACGGTCCCATAGCAGAGAAGAAAAGTTCTTCTTTATAATTTCCTTCGGTTTCTTTTTTTATTATCTTTATACCAAACATGCGAAATTCAATGGTATATCTTTTAAATGAGAGTATGTATAGCGCTAGGATATGTCCTGTCTCATGGATTAAACATGCCGCAAGAGCATAAACACAAAGACCTGTTTTATCAAAAACTAAAAGCACCGTTAAAAACAGCACAAAATATTCTGATATAAGTACTTCAACTTCTTTTATTTTAAACTTCATCTGAGCCTAAATAATAAGCGGGATCAACATTTATTCCATCAATTAAAATTTCAAAATGCAGATGCGCACCTGTAGTAAGACCTGTGCTGCCAACCTCTCCAATAACCTGATTTCTTAAAACACTGTCTCCAACTAAAACGAGCGTTTCACTTAAGTGGCAATATTTTGTCTCTATATTCACACCGTGTTTTATAGTTATGTAGTTGCCATCGATATCGTTAAATGAAACTTCTATAACCTCGCCTTGAAGAGCTGCCACCACAGCACTTCCTTCAGCCGCTACAATATCTAAACCATTATGTATACTCTCATTTCCAGTTACCGGATGTATTCTAGTGCCAAACTCACTGCTTATCCATCCATCTAGCGGCGTTGTGAGAAGGGTTGTTAGAATATATGGAGAATTATATATCGTTGTGCTATTCCCCTCGCCTCCACCAGCATTAGTTGCAATCTGGTTAAAAACTGACTCTGCCGTCTCTTCTATATATTCGCTGTTGTATGTATCTTTTATCTCAGTTAGTTCTGATAGAAAACTCGATACGACAGCGGTTTCTGAGAAGAGGTATATAACCATAAACAAACAAAAAGAAATAGCTGATTGCAACAATAGAATAGTGCAAAAATAATCTGTCGTATTACCTTCTGGATTCTTTTTACGTCTTTTTTTTAATCTTAAATTTCTCATGCCCATCACCCCTAACAATAGGTATGAGCAAAAATTAAAAATAATAACAGATTTTAAATATAAATTAAAACGACAGAAAAACACATCCAATAGAAAAAACTGACACTTCACCCTTGATGAAATGCCAGTTTATTATACAGGATATTTTTTAGACTCCTTTGCACAGCAAAAAATATCACAAGCGATATTTTGCATCATATAGGTCAAAAAGCAGATTAAGCCACCTTTTAAGAGAGTTTTCGTCGTATTTTATTAGAGCATCAGTATAAATTAAATGATGGTCAAAAGCTTCTCTTTCAAGCATTGCCAGAGTTTTTTTCGGCCCGAAATAAAACTTATCGCGAACGCTGCAATAGATTTCAAGGCTATCAGTTAGAACCCAGTGCCAACGAAAATACCCCTCGGCATCCCCTCTCACAGCCCTATTTAGCATCTTTTTGCACCAGTTTATCCCAAATGTATCCTTATCGAAATCGCTTCTATAACTATTAATGTAATTTCGAACTTGCTCACACAGCTTTGTCGCAAAGCCCATTTTATCTAAAACTATGCTGCAATCATTAACCATTGGAAAATCAGAAGGACTTACTTTACCTAAAAATTTTTCTGTATCATAGATAAACACATCCAGTTGGATTCCACAAACAAATGAGCTATCATGCTTTGCAGGTGGATTATCCATTACTATAAATCCGTCAAAATCGCTCTCTAAACTATTTGTTCCATCAACAAAAGAGCCATAAAACACTATAGTATTCGGATTATATTTTTCAAGTAAATAGTTTGTAACCTCTTTCATAGTCCCTCCGCTAATAACTCAATGTCCTCACAATAGCATCCGCTGTTTTTTGCGCAAACTGTTGTTGAATATCCTCTTGAATTAGGTATTGAAGTTCATTTTGATTTGACATAAATCCATACTCAATTAAAACCGCAACAAGGTCGGTATTTCTAGTGACATAAAAATTATAGCTAAACTTACTACCTCTTGCAGTAGATGATCCCGGCACGGTACCAGCTATTGAATTAAAAATATTGCTTGAAAGCACCGATGAATAAGGATTATAGTAGAACACCTCAGGTCCAGAAGCAGTAGCACTACCACTGTTATGATGAAGCGAAACATAAATATGCGGTCCCCACGCTCTTGCATCTGCTGCACGTCTGCGAAGGCTTTCAGAGGATGAGTCTGAGAAAACAGGTTCAAATATCCGAACTTCTGCTCCATAGCTTCTCAAAATCTCAGCTACCCTTGTTGTTATCGACATATTAAGGGTCGCTTCCCAATAGCTTCCGTTTGTAGCACCAGGGTCTTGTCCACCATGGCCGGAATCGAGATAGATTCTCGCTTCAGAAATTGAAGACGGTATATTCGTAAATCGAACAACTAGATCTCCATTGCTATCTCTAAATGAAGTGACACCAAGCATTTTTCCTTGTGCAGTTAAATCGAGGGAAATAACGCCTACAGTATTCTCACCAGACCCTTCTGTACTATAAATCCCTGAGGCAAATAGCGGTGATGCTGATGCATCTATCCCACCTTCTGGCATGCTATTTGTGTAGCTTAAAACAATCCGAACTCTTGTTGGATTAAAGTTTGCAGGATACTGTGACCCAGACTGATTAAAGACATTTGGCTCAAACTCAATATTGTGTGCAACAGGCCAGTCGGTGTCAATTACAACATCTGTATAGATTCCATTCACAGACATCGATACACTATGAACTGCGTTGTTGTTTTGGTATCCGGGATCATCAATTTTAGCAACGTCCCATGTGTAAACCCTCTTTCCTGATTTCAGGATATAATAGGTGTATGTTGTGGATGATGTTGGATAGGTTACACTTCCAATAACATAATCAACTGTACCTTTTGGCAGATGATGATTAATCGGCGCTGATAGGTCATCAGCAGTTGTTATCGGGAATACCTCCGCCCTGTCCGCAGTTACTATAATAGCCTCACCAGGTATTGCAAAGTCGAGAACAGCATTAACAGATACAGAAGCACCACTCATGCTCTCACTATGTCCAGACCAGCTCGCACTAAAGTTGATTGTTCCGAGATTTTGCACAGAAGTCGTTGCTGCTGGAACAGAAAATTCACCGACAAATGTAGTATACAGCGATGTTGCAGAACCATCATCAATAGTTTCTGTTAATGTTATCGACGATCCACCAAGCGAAGCTGTAACGGTAGAGCCTTTATATGCCACAGCAGTAACTGAAAGTTTGGTTGAACCTCCAACAGAAGCGGTTCCTGTTGGTGTCACACTCTTGAGAAGGTCTATTCGCCTCTCGATATTATATGTAAGGCGTTGACCTTTATTTTCAAAAACTATCGTGTTATCTCCCACTTCAAGATCAACAGTCTGCGAGAACTCACCATTTGAGTTCGGCGAAATTTCAACATCATTTACAAATGATGGGAAGTTTCCATCTGTAACACCGAAGAAAACAACCTTGTCCTCATAAGTTACAAAACTTGTTTGTGTCGGCTGATAGATACTGATATTTGTGAAAAGCTGTGCATTGTCAACTTCTCCTCTAAAGTATTTAATCAAAACCTCGGTACTTCCTTGATAATCTTCAAGTAGAGATGAAATTGAATTAAGTGCGCTGCCGCTGTAACTTGCGTATTCATCTGCTGTACTAAGTTGTCGTAGTATCTGATCAGGTGCTGACCAACCTTCTTCATCACCGCCGAGTTTTGAGTTTGAGAGGTATAGATACATTGGTATTTCAGCTGCGCTCGCCACTGCATCCCACCAGCTAAGCACCGTTTCAAATGGTAGATCATCATCAGATAGCGATGCATAGTTATCTAAAAATATGTAGTTAAATATTCCATCATCAACTAGTTTTTTTGTATCGGTATTTCCTTCTCTGAGAGCAGAAAAGTCGCCTGTTACCTCTATTCCTGCTTCATTCGCTTCAAGATATTCCCAAACAGGATTTAGAAACGCACCAACAGCTACTGTTTTATTAACTGTGCGAATATCACGCACGACCGAAGAAATAAACGTATAACTATTTTCAAGCATCCAGTCGGTTAAATCCATGCCTATACCCTCAGTCCTATAGCTTTGGTAGCTGTACTGAGTTTTTTCGTTGTAGATATTCTCAAGTGTCAGTCCGTCAACATCATAGTTTTCGGTTATATACACAGCAAGTTCGCTGTTTTCATCAATTGTAGCAGCTGAAACAGAACCATCAAATGCCGCAAAAATATCGTGGTTTACAAAGACATATTTTTCATCTGTCTGGAACCTTTCCAAAACATATTCAAGTATATCAAACCCCGCTGCACTCTCAAGTTCATCTGTATCAAAGAGCGCTTTACCATCAAATGTTGTATCAATAATAACAGTATTAAATTCATATTCGTCAATTTGAGCGAGTGCCGCATCAATTTCTGCGCGTATAAGATCGTCATTGGTCGCCTCAGGGCTTAAAATATCAACCCCTGAAACAAGGTGAATTGCCGACATCTTAACAGGTAGGTTGAATGATAAAACCTCATCGAGTGGGTCTGTATAACCATACTCTCCATCCCCTGCCTCTACCTCATTAAAAACAGTATATTCTCCGGCAAAATCACTTGCATCGGCATCATTAATTGAGAAAGCTGTTGCGATGACCATAAGAGCCAAAACCAACACAAACAACCTCGACAATATTTTTAACATTAAAAATCCTCCGCTATATAATAATCTTAATTTTTTCAAGCTCACTATTTACAATCTCAGCTATATCCTCGCTTGGATTAAATATATAATCGTAGCCATAAAAAACAATCCCATCAACTTCATTTTCAATAGAAGTTTCAACCATTCTAGATACTATATCCTCATTAGATATCCATTCATACTCACCGCTTCCAGCAAATGTATCAACCTCGTTTATTTTATGAAAGGTTATTCCAACATAAATACTTGTCTCTGCAGATTTTTTTGATATCCACGACTTTAATGTCTCGGTAAATGGAGCAGTCTCGTTTTCAAAACCATAATAAATTTGTGGGCATATATAGTCGATATACCCCTCTTCTGATATCCACAGTTTAACATCAGCATACTGCATATTATAGTTGTTATCAATATTTCCCTGTGGACTTATACCAAACAGTATATTCGCATCAAACTCTTTAATCGATCTGTAAACTTCTCGAACCATATAGCTTATCCTGTCGAGCCTTAAGGTTTCTATATCATAACTTCCACCTTCGGATAGGTAGTATTGATAATATTCCTCATCTACTGAAAAATCTGCCTGTGGGTAGAAATAGTCATCAAAATGCACCCCGTCGAGCGTATAATTATTAATAAGTTCCAAAACGCCAGAAACTATAAGGTCAGTTACTTCAAGCGAGAGTGGATTTAAATATATACCGCTATCTGTATCCAAAATATTAATACTCCCACTATTATACCACTCATAGACGATATTGTCATTAGTTAGTTCTCTATCATTTGAGAGCATAACTCTATATGGATTTATCCATGCATGAATTTGCATATTTTTCTCTTTGCAAACTTCAATCATTATCGCTAGCGGATCAAAAGGCAAAATATCCCCTGCTGTTCCTGTAACTAAATATGATGTTGGAAATATTTCCGAATGATAAACCGCATCATTAAACGGCCTTACATGAACAAAAATAGAGTTTAGCGATAAGCTTTTAGCATTCTCAACAACCGCTGTAAATAAACTGCGAAAATCTTCTTCACTTTTGCCTGTGAGTATATCTGTAAGCTCTAAGTATGATACCCATATACCTCTAATCTCCTCCTTTGCAACCATCTGAACACTCTCAAACTCTTCAGCTGTCCGTAAAGTCATGTTCATATCTAGCGACTCGCCAGAACTTGTAAGTTCACCACTGCTTGAAAAATAAACTGCTAATAGTAAAAATACAAAAATTATTGGTAAAATTATCTTTTTCAATTCTATCACCCTCTTTTTCACTATATTTATTAAAAAGGCATAATATAACACAAATATTAAAGGCGGTGACATTTTGAAAGAAAATTTATCATTTACCGAACAACTTCTCTACTATAACAAGATGGCTATGGAGTTTAGCAAAAAAAACAATTCGGAAGACTTAACAAAAGAGCTAACAAGTCAAGTTGTACCTGCAAAAGCAGAAGATGAAACTATTATCGTATCCAATAATAATGTTGCAGAGAAAAAAGAGAGCAAAATTGCGAGTGTTTCAGTTGAAAAAAAAGAAACAAAGCAAGAGAGCAGCTCAAAGCAAAAGACAAAAACAAAACCTCTTACATACGAGGAGAGAATACGTGAGCAGTTTGGGTTTGGCAGCAAAGGTATAAAACAACAAAAAGATGAAGCGGCTGCAGTTTTAGCTAATGAAAGTGTAAATATAGCAGTCACATCAGATGAATTTATTCCAAGGTTTCCAGATGTTGATAGGGACAGCTTTGACTACCCATTTGATAAACCGGATAAAAACGATATATACAGCCAATTTAATGATGATACCGACTTTAACCTATACCAACAGTTTCTAAGACAAAACCCAAAAGAAGGTCGTTTTAGAGCTCGAGTTTTCACCGGTCGAGGTTCTGTTCCCATTGAAGGTGCAACCGTTACAATAAGCAAGGTGTTTGGTGATTCAAAATTCATCTTCGATACTCTTAAAAGCGATAGCTCAGGACTTACACCTGTTATAGATCTCCCCGCACCCTCGAAGGATTTATCTCAAAGTCCTGAAAGTGAAAAGCTACCGTATGCCCTCTATAACGTTGAAGTGGATGCTGATGGATTTAATAAAATAACATTTCGTGATGTTGCAATATACGAAGATATGCTAGCTACTCAACAGGCATATATGACTGCAACTGCAAACAGACCACAAATAATAGTTACCGAAAAACAACCAAACTTATAGGAGGTATTATGTCAGATGTAACCCCTGTTATTCCGGAACTAATAACTGTGCATCTCGGCGCACCAAACTCCGACGCTGAAAATATACAGGTATCTTTTCCAGAATATATAAAAAATGTAGCATCAAGTGAAATATACCCTACTTGGCCAGAGAGCGCACTGAGAGCAAATATATATGCTCAAATTTCATTTGCATTAAATAGAGTTTATACCGAGTGGTACCCAAGTAGAGGATATAATTTTGATATTACCGCAAGTCCCTCGTTTGATCAAAAATTCGCAGCTGATCGTGAGATATTTGAAAATATAAGTGTGATAGTGGACGAAATATTTAACGACTATCTTATTCGCGACGGCAGTATAGAGCCGCTTTTTGCGCAATATTGTGACGGAATAAAAGTTACATGCGATGGAATGTCACAATGGGGCACGGTCGATCTTGCTGAAGAGGGAAAAACACCGCTTGAAATATTAAAGTTTTACTATGGCAATGATATCAGCCTTGTAGAAAACACTCCTGTTCGGTCAATTGAAGAGAGTTATCCTGGCAAGCCACTAAAGCTAAATGATGCAAATAGCGATGTTTTTAGAATTCAAACTCAACTAAATAAAATCGAGGAAAATTATCCGGCTATACCGAGAGTACAAAATGTCGATGGAGTTTTTGGAGAAACAACAAAATCAGCTGTTGAAAAATTCCAAGAAGTTTTCACTCTGCCAATTGATGGTATTGTCGGTAAAGCTACTTGGTACAAGATAAACTATATCTTCAACAGTGTTAAAAAACTAGCCGAGCTCGACAGTGAAGGGCTTGTTTATGATGAAGTGCGCCGCCCCTATGATAGTGTATTGCGTCAAGGCGATGCCGGTGTTGAAGTGCAAATTTTGCAGTATTACTTAAATGTTCTCGCATATTTTAATCAGAATCTGCTTCTTATGCCATCAAACGGTATATTTGATGATGCCACATTAAACGCAGTTATTGAGTTTCAGGGTTATTATGGACTTGATGTAGATGGGATAGTAGGACCACTTACTTGGAATGAAATATTAAAGCAGTATCGTATAACTCTAAATTCACTCCCAGAGGGTTATGAGCTTGAAAACGCAAAGCTCTACCCCGGTTATATTCTGAGGATAGGCATTTCAAATCAAGACGTTCGTGACTTACAAGGCTATTTAAATCTTATAGCAGAGAAAACCGGCGAGATATCTCCACTTCCTCAAACAGGATACTATGGCGAACTCACAGCCGCCGCTGTACGCACTCTACAAGAAAAATTCGACCTCGATCCTACAGGAAGTGTTGGGCCTGCAACTTGGTTTAAAATAGCAGAATACTACAATCAGCTTAATTCCGAGCAGTAAATATTATCAAAGCAATCTGAGCAAGATAAAAAAACAGCCTAAGCAGCTAAGCTGCAAAGGCTGTTTATTGTTATAATTATAGATAAAACTTATCCAGGGAAGGCATTCATCATCATATTGTTCATAATAGACATAACAGAAATATATACAAGTATGCCAATAACAATAGATATAACCGAGGTTCCGCCTTTATTTGTCAAATATTTTATTTTGTCATCAGGGTGCATAGTACGAGCACGATGAGCAAAAACATCCACTTGTTTTTTGTAAAAATAATTGCCAAAAAAACCGGTGATAAAACATACAACTACAGATGAAATAATCGATAGAGTTGTGCCAAAAAAACCAAAGAAAAATGTTATTGAAAGCATAGCAATAGCAAAAATATTCTGCTTGCGATATAAAAGCCAAAATGTTGAAAAAATAAAAGCTACCAAGTTAAAAGAAATCTTCTTCTTTTCGCCTAGACTTTCAAACTTTTCCTTATAATATTCCCTGTAGTTTTTACCTACTAATAAATGTTCTTCCACTAAAACCACTCCTGTCTTCAAATATAATAGCAGAAGTAGAAATAAAAATCAATAAAATAATTATTATATACCTAAAACGCTAAAATATATACTGTAAACCTAAAAAACTTTACATTAAAATCAGCGATAAAACAACAAGTTTTATCGCTGTTTCAAGCTGCATATTAATTTAAAAAATATTAAATGCTATTTAGATTTTTCATGTATTCTTTTACAATATTTGCATCAATCTGAGCTCCGCGAACACCGCCCTCGAAACAAGAACCTACAAGTGCAGCATCTGCATACTTCATCCTTGATGCAACATTTTGAATATTTGTACCGCCGCCAAGCACAACCGGCATATCAGGGCGGAACTCTTTAATATCACAAACCATTCTATTGTTTGTCTCTTCATCAGGATGGAAAACCTCAACAGCCTCAGCACCAACCATTGAAGCTTGGGCTACTAGTGAGAGAAGTTTTTTCTTGTCGTACTCACCAAGGAAATGATACCCTGAAATCTCAGCAATCATATCAACATTTTGAGCACCTATTTTGTTTCTGTATTCAAATACCTTAATAGGATTTGCCTCAATTGTTCCAAACGCCGATTCAGTTTTACCAATTAGTGCTGTGCATCTTGTAAAGTCTGCACCAACCGCTTTGCAGGCTGCAAGTGATGGAGTGATACAGTTCCACATTAGCTGAACACCAATTTTGAAATCAGGAGAAACTACCCTTTTAACCTCATTTGCAATAATCGAAATAGTTGAAACTCTAGCATAATCGGTATCATCTGTAGCAGGATATACTTTATCCACAGATTGAACCAATGCGCCGTGCGCTCCACCCTCTTCAAGCCTTTTTGCAGCAGTTATAGCTTTTTCAATGCTTCTTTCAATATCACCTTCTTGGTAATATGCAGTTCCTGGAAGTGGTTTTAAGTGTATTAACCCAAATATTAGTTTTTTTCCAATATTCTCTTTAAACATTAACTATCTCCTATTTATTCTTAAACTCTTCATAAAGCTCTTTAGCTTGATTAATCGAAAAGTCACGTACAGCCATAAAATCAGGAATAATTCCATATTGTCTGATATTCTGAGCAGAAGCCACATTTGCCATTATTCCTACCATTAGTGCATCGTAGCCTTCTGCGTATGCATATAGTGCTGAACCTGTTGAAGTGTTTCCACAACCGGTAGGATCAATCTCTTTATCGACAGGAGCTGATGGTAAGAAGAAAACTTCTGTTGGTGTTACCGAGTAAAGACCTTTTTTACCAACTCTGAAAAGCGTCATATCTACAGGGCACTTCTGAAGCTCTTTTATTACTTCTTCCTCTGTTTCAACTTCAAAAAGATTTCTCGCCTCTTGAATATTAATCGAGAAGATATCTGTAGACTCCATTGCATTTAAAACAGCAGGCATAAATTCTTTATATGAGCTTGGTCCCTCAATCTCCCACATAAGTTTAAAGCCATCACGTGCTTTAATCTCCTTCATCTTGCGCCAGTATACGTAGTCGACATTTTGAGCTATATAAACACCTTTAGTACCGCCACCTTTTGTAAACTCACCAATATCATCTGGCGAAGACTTCATATGTCCAAAATCCTGCATCCAATCTGAACGAAAATGCACAGCTTCAGGGTCTGGTCCATAAGTACCATCTTCCTTATATAGAAGATATGAGTGGTTACAGTGGTCACAACGCACCTTTATAGCTCTTGTATCGACATTATTTTTCAAAACCCAAGGGTCAAATAGTGGATGATAGTCTTCACCGACATAACTACACTGAATAACATCATCAGTCCACAACTTAACACCACTATAAGCGAATGTTGCAGGTCCACCTATATGCTCACGTGCGCTTTTTGTACCATTTGCAAAGCGAACAGTATCAAGCATAACATTTCCAGCTATTACATAATCCATAATTTACACCTCTTAATCTTTATTTAATTTTGAGAACATCTCACCGAAAATATAATCTCGGAATAAATAGTTACAAACACGAATTGGATGTCTGCTACTATCAGTTTTATCCCAATCACAATTCTCTTTTAGAATTGGCGAAGGCTCTAGCTTGCTTAAACACCAGCTTGGATTTTTCAAAAATGCAACAACCGATATGTCCCAAATTATCCTCGACCAAGCAATATTATCTGTCTCAAATTTTTCAAGTTCTTCTCTAGGATAATCGCATTGACCTTTTAAATAAAGGTCTCTAAAGAAGCTTAGAGATCCTCTTGCAAATTCAATATCCCTAAACTCACCGATAACTATATCCGATAGATACTTGCCGACCTTACTCTTATTTTGAAGATTATCTCGAAGCTCTTCAGCTGAAATAGTTAGAAGTGAAGCTACCTGCATACAAGGAATATACACAAGTGGAACTTTTGAGTCAAAAAGTATCTGCGCTGAGTAAACATCTTGCATTAAGTTAAACTCAGTAGCGTGAGAGAAAGTAGTTGGTTGTCCACCAAGCCAAACAATTACAATTTTCTTTGCAATTCCTGGATCTTTAACTAAAGCAGAAGCAATATTAGTTGCAGCCCCTAGAGCAATAACATAAAGTGTTTCATCGCTTTGATTTGCACGTTTTATTAAATCGTCACAAGCAGGGCTTTGAACAGGTTTTTTATCCGAAGTCATAAACTCTTCAGAGCCTTTATAGACATTACTTGTATCTGATATTGAGAGAAGATTATAGAGATTAATAATCTCATCGTAACTCTTCTCCATTCCATTTTTTGCGCACTCTCCATCAGCCATAATACCAAGAGCTCTTCTGTCATACGGTGCTGCATAAACAGCTTCTATATCAAATCGCTCTGTATCACGTAGCGCCCAGGCAATAGCAAACTGATCATCTACTTCGTTGTATGCATCTGTATCAATAACGGTACGAAGCTTACCTGTAGGAATAATCAGTCTTTCTTCAATAAATTTATTATCAATATTATCCACAAACATACTCTCCTTTAAAAATAAGAAAATGCCAAATGGAAACCTTAGAGTTTGGACAAAAATTTATCCGGTCAAATCGGCTATACTAGCAGACAGATTATATCTGCTAGTTCTACCGAAAGGTCAATTTAATTGACGCTCTAAGTGTATTCTTTTTGGCATTCTCTAAAAATTATAATTTAAGCATTAGCTTCTGCAGCTGCAGCTTCTTCTTCTTGAAGTTTTAGAAGAAGTTTTCTATTGTTAAGCTCTCTCTTTTTCTGGCTTCTCAAACGAACGTATGAAAGAACAATTATAAGAATAACTGTTAGCGCTGAAGGCATAGCCGCAATGAACTGCGAGTCTGTAATATAAACCCTCGCATTATTTGTGATAGCCTCAGCAAGACCGAGTACAAGAGAAACAAGTGCTGCGAAAATTGGATTTGAGTTGGCAATAGTTGAAGCACTAAGACCGATAAATCCTCGTCCTGCAGTTATGTTGTTTATAAAGAATCCTTGGTAACCCATTGATAGGAACATACCACCTAGTGAAACTATACCAGCAGCTATAACAAAAGCCAATGTATAGATTTTACGAGGGTTGATACCAACTGATTCTGCAGCAGCTGGATTTTGTCCAACAGCTCTCATACGAAGACCAATCTTTGTTCTGAACAGTAAGAACCAAACAAGGAAAGTCATCAAGATAGCAAGATAGGTAAATCCATTATGTCCTGATAAAATATCTCCGATAAAAGGAATGCTGCTTAGAATAGGTATGTGGATATCAGGCATCGAAAGGCTTGCAAAACCTGCAGCGGTATTCGATTTAACACCCGTTGTCAACCACATGACATATATGGTACCTCCAAGTAGCGCCCAGTTCATCGCGATAGACATAAGATAAAGGTCAACCTTCATAACGAATGTTGCAAAACATATAAATAATGCAACAAGTACTGAACAAGCAACACCACCCAAAATACCTATAAATAGATTTTGTGTTGTAGCACTAAAGATAACACCAGCTAGTGAAGATGAAAGCATCATCGCCTCAGAAGCCATGTTAGTTAGACCAGCCTGCTGGCTGACAGCCGAACAAAGGGCAACATATATCAGCGGAGTTGCAATTCTAATTACTGAGAACAAAAACGTTGCAATCCATTCTAATGAAAAATAATCTACAGTCATTATACAGCTGCCTCCTTTAGTTTATTTTCTTCCTGTTGTTTTCTAGACATATTGAATATCATTTTATTTCTTGTCTTGCTAAGGAAGCTTTGTGCGGCAACGAAGAATATAAGAACCGCCTGCATCATGTTAACAAATTCAATTGGTATACCTGATGTAACGTTTAGAACAACAGCTGCACCACGTATATACGCAAGTATAAATGCTGCTAGTGGAACAAATATCGGCTGTTTTCTAGCAAGAACGGCTATAATAAGTCCATCCATACCAATATTTGTAAGTAGTGTGTATTGATATCTGTCGTAAGTTCCGAAAACGTCAACAGCACCAGCAACACCAGCAAACATACCACCGATTACCTGTCCAAGATACATCATGATACCGATATTGATACCTGAGTATAGAGCAAATTTTGGGTTTGAACCACAAAGTTTTATTTTAGCTCCAACTCTCATTCTGTTAAAGATAACAACAGCTATGATAAATCCGATTATTGAAACGAAAATACCTGCTGTGAAGTTTGATCCATTCCAGTATCTTTCAAATCTCATATTGTCAGGGTGGATAGGAGTAGCAACGTATGTTAGGTTTCTATCAAGCATAAATATTTTAACAAACCACTGACCGAGGAACAATAGCATTGTGTTTAATATTATTGAAAGAACCATTTCATTTACGCCAAGTTTCTCACGAGCCCATGCAGGGATGAAAGAAATTATACCACCAATAATAGCACAAACTAGGCAGATTATAATAAGATTAAGTATTGTTGGAAGGTCTGTCAAAAGATCAGAGTTGTGAACAAGTAGACAAGCTATAGCAGGTGCAAAGTTAACAATACCCTCACCAGATAGATTGAATCGTCCACAAGCATAGATGAAGCACATTCCACAACCACTTAAGATATAAGGAATATATTTCGCCATTACCTGTCCGAAACGACGTGTTGTTGTAAACGGACCGATAGAAAATTCATAAACTGCGTTTAGTGGGTCTTCTGCAACCAAAGCAATGCACAATAGTGAAAAACCAAATGCAATTATAAGACCAAGAACTACCCTTAAAAGTTCAAATGTAAGTTCGATTCTAGCTACTTTTCTCAAAATAGGTCCCCCATTTCCTCTGATGTCATAGAATTAACACCCAACATATATTCACCGAGTTGTACGTCGGTTATAGCTTTGGGGTCATTTATCTGAGCGGCAACTTTGCCCTTTCTCATTACAAGCAGTCTATCTGAAACCTCAAGGATTTCATTTAGATCAGATGAAATAAGTAGTACACCCATGTTGTTCTCTCTGGTGTATTTAACAAGAAGCTTACGGATAAGCTCAGCAGTACCAACATCGATACCACGTGTTGGCTGGTTTGCAACAATAAGGTTTGCACCGCTTAAAAACTCACGAGCAACAATACACTTCTGTATATTACCACCAGATAGAAGTCTTATAGCATCATTTTTATTATCACAGCTGATTTCAAAATCTACGATACATTTGTCAACAAATTCATTAACCTTCTTTTTATCTATGAATGGACCCTTTGTAAAATCAGGATGGTCAAGATAAATAGACTGGATATTCTCAAGAACAGAAAGATTCGCAGCACAACCATAAGTCATACGGTCTTCAGATATATGAGCTATACCTGCTTCTCTAATCTTTCTTATTGGAATATTGGTAATATTTTTGTCATTAAGTGTTATTTTACCAGAAGTTGATTTCATAAGACCATTTAAATTCTCAGAAAGCTCATTCTGACCATTACCCTCAACACCCGCAATACCTACAACTTCACCGGCACGAATACCGAATGATAGGTCATTAACAAGACGTTTACCGATATCATCAATATAGTTAAGGTCACGAATCTCAAGAATTTTCTCTTTAGGTTGTGCAGGCTCTTTATCTATTGTTAGGATAACGTCACGCCCAACCATCATTTTTGATATCTTCTCTTCATCGAGATCTTTAATATCTCCAGCACCGGTAACTTTACCGTGTCGAAGAATTGTACATCTATCGCAAAGCTCTATAACTTCTTCGAGTTTATGAGAGATAAATACGATACCATAGCCTTGGCTACGAAGATGCTTTAGCTGAACAAAAAGCTCTTTTGTCTCCTGAGGAGTTAGAACCGCAGTCGGCTCGTCTAGAATAAGGATTTTAATACCCTTAATTAAAGCTTTTAAAAGCTCAACTTTCTGTTTTGTTCCAACACCGATATCACGAATTAGAGCATTCGGATCAACATCTAGCTGGAATTTTTCTGCAGCTTCCTGTGTCATTCTAACAGCTTCAGCTTTATCAAACAGAGGACCTTTACCTGGCTCAATACCAAGAACGATATTCTCTGCAACCGATAGATTATCTACTTGCATAAAGTGCTGATGAACCATTCCAACGCCTTTAGCAATAGCATCTAGTGGGTTTATGATTTTTGTTTGCTCTCCGTTTATGTAGATTGCACCTTCTTGGCAATCCTCAAGCCCGAAAAGAATTTTCATTAGTGTTGTTTTACCGGCACCATTCTCTCCGAGAAGAGCATGAATCTCACCTTCGTTTACCGCAAAAGTGACATCTTTGTTCGCCATAAAACCGTTGGTATAAATTTTGGTTATACCTTCCATTTTGAAGATTTCTTTACTCATTGTTTTACCACCTTAAAAGATGTTATAAATCTATCGGAGATATTACTCTCCGATAGTATTTAACTTAATTTTTATCTTGCTTCTGGGTCTTCTCTATAAGCGTTAAATTCGTCGTAATCAGCATAACTAAAGTATCCTTTAATTTCTATCTCGCCCGATTTAACCATTTCAATAACACTCTCCATCTCAACCTGAACATCTTCAGGAGTTATAGCATAGTAGTTATCGTTCATTGCAAGTCCAACACCGCCGTTTTCAACGCCGACATTGTGGTTGCCCCATTCAATTGAGCCATCAATAATGCTGTCATAAGCCCATATTATAGACTCTCTTGCATTTTTAAGCATTGAAGTTATGATATTTTCATATCCATCAACAACAGTGCCATCTTCTTTAACCGTATCATAGAATGTATACTGATCCATATCAACGCCGATTACATACAGATCATTATCTGTTTCACCTTTGTCAACTATAGCATTACAAGCTGCAAGAGTTGCACCGCCATATATGTTGTATAAGATATCGTAACCATTGTTATAGAATACGGTTGCGCCTTCATAAACAGCTGTTAAATTTGCCGCACCATAGTAGGTTGCTACATATTCAACATTGCCGTCGTAATTGTCATTGTACCATTTAACACCTTGAACATAGCCTGCGAGGAAATCGTTGATAATTGGGTTATCTCCCCAGCCGACTCCTGCGACTTTGTTTGTCTGAGTCATCATGGCAGAATAAACACCTGTAAGGAAAGAACCTTCATCCTGTCTAAAACTAATACCAACAACATTGTCAAAAGCTGATAGATCGAGATCAGGACTTGTGTCGTAAACTATTAAATTAACATCTTTAAAGTCTCCGTCAAACTCTTCCATTAAGCTGTCAAGTATATACCAACTTGAAGTTACAACCCAGTCAAAACCGCCTGACTCAATCGCTTCAAAAATAGTTGTTACATGAACTGAACTGTCAGGGCCTGCTTCGACTACTGTTAAATCCATATCGCCAGTTTCTGCTATATATTTAGCAGCTTCATGTCCTAAATCATTAAAACCCATATCTCCAAGATTTGAGCAGAAGAAAAGAAGTTTTTCTTGCTCAACAGCCTCACTGCTACTAGAAGACATATCGTCACCGTCTGTAGCACCGCTAGATGAAGACGAATCTCCATTTCCGCAAGCTATAAGAGTTAATGCAAGTGTTAGAACTAAGATTAAAGATAATATCTTTTTCATAATCATTTCTCCTTACAAAGAAATAAAACAATAGCTAAAATGAAGTACCGAATAATCATTATTAACTGCAAAACAACTATTGGTAGGTAATTTTAGAATTTTTTTGCTATAGCAAAAAAAATATTGTTTTATTATAAATATGAAATCGTTGCCGGCACCGATTGGTACCGGCGATAACGATTCCAAAAATTTTGATAAATTAATTATCTAGCGTCTGGGTTGTCTCTGTACTCAGCGAACTCATCATACTCTGAGAAGTCAAAGTAGCTCTTAACTACGATTTCGCCATCGATGATCATCTGAATAACTTCGTCAATAGTAGCCTGAACATCTTCAGGAGTATTGTCTAGGTAGTTTTGGTTCATTGATAGACCAACACCGTCTTCAGCAAGACCAACTGAGTAGTTTGACCACTCTAGTGATCCATCTTTTAGACCATTGTAAGCCCAAAGAATTGAATCTTCGATTTTCTTCTCCATTGATGTTACAACGTTCTCGTAACCTTCAACAACTGTTCCTTCTTTTTCAGCTGCAGCATAAACAGTCCACTGGTCCATATCAACACCGATTGTGTAGAAACCGCCTTCGATTCCGCCACGCTCTTCAGCTGCCTGAGCAACACCTAGAGTTGAAAGACCTGAAATGTTGTAGAACATATCAACGCCACTATCATAGTAAACGCCTGATGACTCGTAAGCTAGCTGAATTGTAGCTGTACCATAGTAACCAATTTGATACTCTATATCTGTGCCGTAAGTATCGTTGTACCATTTAATACCGTGTAGGTAACCTGTCATAAAGTCATTTATGATTGGTGAGTCAGAGTTTCCGATTGTTCCTATTTTGTCTGTCTTTGTCATAAGAGCTGAGTATACAGCTGTTATGAATGATCCTTCGTGCTGACCGTAAGCGATACCTATTAGATTGTCATAGCTTACTTCAAGTGAAGGGTTAGTATCATAAACTATAAAGTTGATATCAGCATATGAGCCATTATCAAGAGCTTCCATTAGTGAGTCAAGAATGTACCAGCTTGAAACAACAGCCCATTGGTATTTACCTGAATCTAGTGCGTCAAAAAGTGTAGTAACAGCTGTTGAAGTATCTGTACCGTACTCAACTGCAGTTAGGTCAAAGCCCTCTTGTGCAGCTATAAGCTGAGCACCTTCATAACCTAGATCGTTGAATCCCATGTCTCCAAGTGCGCCAGCAAAGAAAAGCATATTTGTTTGCTCGCTTGAGTCTCCGCCGCCCTCTGAGCTTGAACCGCCCTCTGAGCTTGAACCGCCCTCATCGCCGCCGCCACAAGCTGCAAGTGCAAAAGCTAGTGACAATACTAATAGTAATGCTAAGATTTTCTTCATTTGTTTTCCTCCTTGATTTTTAATTTATATTATAGCAATGTGCTATAATTAACTGAATTTATTTGAGCTTAGTATAGCTCAACTTTGCTAGACCCTATAGTCATAGCTTCTGGAGATATAAATGTATCTTCCCTTCTTCTAAAGAATGGTTCTCCTATATGCATCGAGTGATATGAAGATATAATAGAAGCAGGTAGATAATCATATAGATATCTAATTGATTCGTATCCTGAAACATTATCTGGTAGTTTTATAAACTCACAATCTTCTGATGTGTAATCTGACAACTCACCATTTGCAATAAGAACAACTTTTCTTCCTTCGCGAATTGCCTGTGTTAGAGTTTCGCTAATTCTTGATTTGTTAGGTGCATCTTTATCTGCAATAACAAATGTAGCTAATGAATCTCTATCGAATATAAATGTATTAACATGGCAGTAGTTCTCACTATCTATAACAGTGCACTTAACTCCTGCAACTTCAATATATTTTGCAGCGATGAACTCTCCAGTTCTTAACATAGCTGCGTCTGCGATAACTTCAAAACGCTTATAATCTTTAAGACTCTCAGCTATCTCAAATGCTCTATCATCAAAATAGTTCATCATATCGCCGTATGCTTTATTATATTTCGCTAATGCATCTTCAAAACAATCAAACGTTTTATCAGAAGCTGCGCCTTTTATCTTCGCAATATGCATTGCAAGTGCGTATAGACCGAGTAATGAACCATAGTATGAGCGAAGTCCTGGTGATTTATCTGGATGCTCTGGAGTTCCAACAACTAGCATACAACTTGAAGCTTTTGCAGCTCTTGATTCGCCGTTGTTTGTGAGTGCCATCGCATGACAACCATGCTTTTTAGCTCTCTCTAGTGTTTCTTCAATTCTTGCAGGTCCACCAGAAGCTGAAACAGCAACCACAAGTGTTTTGTTTCCATTATCTAGTTTTACAAGTCTTGATGCTTCTATGCATTTAACTGCTCTTGTTTTACAGCCAGTTCCCTTTAAATAGTGGTTGAAAACTTCTGCTGCAATTTCAGCAGCTATATATGAGTCTCCACAACCTGTTAGTATTATCTCTGTTAAACCTTTTGCCGCATCTTCAGCGATACAACTATCAAGGTTTGCTTTTATGTTTTTAAACTGCACTTCGCCAAGTACTGGTATATCAAGACACTGACCTTTTAGTGCGTTATCAAATTTTGTTCTATCCATTTCTGCCTCCCCTATTTCACTACTACAACTTCACTACTACCTGTAGTGCCGTGAGCGAATGTACCTTTGGCTTTTGCTTTCTCAGTATCAAAGCTTCTTTTTGAAAAATCATAAGAACCAAAGAAATCTTTTCCGCCATGGTAAGCTTGATAGCCTGCTATTAGTGAACCGGGAATAAAATCAACAGTTGATAGTAAATATGCATCCATAGCTCCTGTATCTGGTAGTTTGAAAAACTCTATACCATCTATAAAGTCGCTCTTCTCACCGTTTGATACAACAACAGTTGGTCTTCCAATCATCTTTGCCGACATTACTGTCTCAACAACTCTTGAATAGTTGTTTTTATATTTGTTTGCTATAACAACAACTGGAATCTCTTTAGGATTATTTACAAATACATTTATATGGCACCAATCTTCTGAGTCTACATGTGAAGCAACTACGCCACCACACTCGATAAATTTCTCTTCAACAAACTGTGCTGAGAAAAACTCACTTCCATCTCCGACAACTTCAAACTCAGTAAAATCTTTATATCTCTCACCGATCATTGATGCTAGCTTATCTGCCTCTTCAAGGCTGCCAGCGTAATCTGTCATAACTTTTTCTATCTTCTCGCCATATTTTAGGAATTCACAAACATCCCTACCTGCTTTTAAGTTTCCTATGTAACAGCCAAGCGCTGTAACCCCAAGCATGCTTGCATAATATGAACGAAGTCCTGGTGTATCGCATAGTGGCGGAGTTTCCATAATGAAAAGTTTCTTTGCTACAGAAGCCGCTTTAGATTCAGTCTTGTTTGAAACAAGAACAGTCTGTACACCAATCTCTTGAAATTTCGTAACCATCTCAACTATTCTTGAAGCACCACCACCGGCACTTACAATAATCGCTAAAGTGTTTTCAGGATTATCTTCTATAACATCTTCAGCAGTTAAGAATCTTGAACCATCCATTGGATCGTATGCTTTAACATCTATGTCAAATTCGCTTGATATTATATATGAAGCAACCGCTCCAGCTGAATACGAATCTCCACATCCTGATATTATTATTTTATTTATCTTTTTGAGTTCCTCTTTTGAAAAGATAGATAAAATCTTGTCTTCATTAAAAACGCTCTTAACCTGAGTCTTTGATAATTCCGGTAAACTTAGAACTTGCAAGCTTACCGAATTGTTCACTTCCTGCATCTTTACCTCCTAAAAAATCTATAATTAACTAAAATATTACTATATATAATGTTGTAAAAATCAAAAAAATGTTTGTTTTAGATAAAAAAGCATTTTATTCACTTGTAGATACAAGTTTTATTAATAATAGCATTTTAATTATGAATTGTCTATTAACAAACTGCTAAGAATTAAAGATACTTATTTATACAAATTGCCCAAAACGCCCTTTTTGATAAATATGATATCCAAAGAAATTTCACACAATTATACAACTGTTAATAATTTATTAACTTTTTAAGTAATTAATATTTCCACTTGTATCTAGCTTTATTTGCTATTATAATACATATTAAGAGTAAATAAATTGCAGATAATTAGGATGTGACTATGTACAATAGTATAATAGAAAAAGACACACTTGCAAGATATCAGGAAATTTCTTCTGATCTTATTAGTAAGATTCGCGAAAACAAATATACTGAAGGAAGTTTGCTCCCTAGTGAAAATGAACTAATCAACATCTATAAAACAAGCAGAACAACAATACGCAGAGCTCTTGATGTACTTGATAGAGATGGCTATATAATAAAGAAACAAGGTAAGGGTTCAATAATACTTCCGCTTGAGCACAAAAAATTCAGCCATAAGCCGGTAACAGGTATTTTAGACGGGCTTGACGATAAAGATTTTGGTATGAAAAATTTTGGTCGAATTTTTTCAAGTTGCTTATTAAAGCCTGCTCCAAAAAGTGTTGCTGCTCGATTTAATATTGCAGAGGGTGAGCTGGTTCTTTTTTATGATAGGATTTATACAATAAACGGTGAACCATACATCTATGCTAAAAGCTATATTAATAACCACTTTTTTAAAGGAATAGAAAAATTTGATTTTCACGAATACTCGCTATCATCAGCAA
>CAYJGP010000018.1:0-2638 GCA_964369435.1 uncultured Oscillospiraceae bacterium
GTCACAACCACGAGGGAACACAGGCACCGGGCAAATGTCCTGTTTGTGATCATCCACAGGCTTACTTTGAAGAGGTATGTAAGAACTATTAGTAATGGTTTTGCACTATCAAGTTAAATAGGTTTATAAGAGACTGTGATTTTTTCACAGTCTCTTTTTGTCTGGTATAAGAAAAATGTTTTAGAGTGTTTTTTTAGTTTGTGAAATGGAATTGCTTCTGCTTTTGTGCTATCATAATTAGCTTGAAGTGGTGAGAAGTTGCAGTTAAAAATTTGAAATTAATCAGTTAAAATCAAACTTCTTAAAAGTCTAAAAGGCAAAATATGAGATAAGCAAAAATTGCAAGTTTGCTTATCTATCGAGTGGGTGAAAGCGATGAAAATTTACAGAACTCGGTTTGCAAAAAAGCATATAGTTTGTTATAATGAATCCGTATATAATTGTAGGGGTAAAAAATGAAGAAAATTAAATTAAAATCACTTTTTGCAAATGTTCATCCGGCTAAAATTATAGCACTCAGTTTTATAGGGGTTATCCTTGTAGGTACCGCTTTGCTTATGCTTCCGATTAGCTCAAAGAGCGGAGAATTCACAGCATTTGCTGATGCACTTTTTACAGCAACATCCGCTACCTGTGTGACGGGACTAGTTGTATTTGATACATTCACACATTGGAACTTTTTCGGACAGACGGTAATACTGTTTCTAATTCAGATAGGTGGTCTTGGGCTTGTAACCCTTGTTGCGTTTTTCTCAGTTCTTATGGGGAAAAAGATGGGCCTTAAAACACTATCGCTGGCGCAGCAAGCTATGAACCTTACAACAATAGGTGGTATTCGCAGCACCCTTACAAATATAGTGGGGAAAGTTGTGTTAATCGAGGGGATCGGGGCAATACTACTCGCGATAACGTTTGTGCCAAAATATGGCCTACACGGAGTTTGGATATCTATTTTTCTAAGTATTTCGGCGTTTTGTAATGCTGGGTTTGATATTATGGGTTTTGAGAGTGAATATATTAGCCTATCAAACTATGTGACAGATCCTGCTGTTTATATGGTTATTGTAGGGCTTATTGTTATCGGCGGTCTTGGGTTTATCGTCTGGATGGATATAATGAACTACAAAAAAGAGCGTAGATTTTCGCTTCACAGCAAGATTGTTTTATTTGTAACTGGATTTCTCTTGCTAGCAGGGACAATCCTTATTCTTGTAACCGAGTGGCACAATCCAAATACCCTCGGCGCGCTAACTGTTGAAGAGCGGCTTGGAGCTGCGTTTTTCCAGTCGGTGACCTGTAGGACAGCTGGATTTAACACGATTGATATTGCGGCGATGACAGGTGAAGGAAAGCTGTTCTCGGTAATTCTTATGTTTATAGGTGCAGGTCCAGGCTCTACTGGTGGTGGTATAAAGATAATTCCATTCGCCGTGCTGCTATGCACAGTATTCTCGGTATCGAGGGGAAATAACGAAACTTATGTGCTAAAACACAGAATAAACCAGACTGATGTTTACCGCTCGCTAACTGTCGGATTTATGGGACTTGCTATAGTTGGAGCGGCATCACTTGGTATTTATTTTCTAAACCCTCACTCTGAAATTATCAACGGAATGAATTCGCTGTTCGAAGCGACAAGCGCCTTTGCAACTGTTGGACTTTCAAGTGGAGTTGTTGCTGAGGTTAATCTTCTCACAAAGATGCTTCTCACAGTGACAATGTTTATAGGTAGACTTGGTCCCGTAGGATTTTTGATATCACTGGCATATAAAAAAGATAAAAATGCAGGTGGAAGTATTCTGCCTGAAGGAAAGCTAATTGTGGGTTAAATTATGCAAGAATTTATAACTGTTTTGAAAAAACCTATTATGTGGGAGGCTTTACCGACGATTGTGCTTAAAAACTATCGTGATAGCGGTGAAGTGAATCCATATACGCAATGTAGAATTTGTGCCGTTAATAACGATTTGTATATTCGCTTATTTAGCTTTGAGACAAACCCTTCGGCTGAAAGTGAGATAAAACTCTACCTGTCTGCAAACGGAGCGGTTGCTGAGTTTTTGCAGACACCGAGTGGTGTTTATGCAAGAGCGAAAGGTGGCGAGGGCAGAGTATATCCGATAGATAATATAAAGGCTAGCGAAATTGGCGGTGAAAACAACCAAGGAATTTATTGGGGATTTGAGTTTTCTGTTTCGAATAAAGTTTTAAAAGATGTTTTTGGGATAAAATCGCTTTTGCCAAACCTTTCTTTCGATGGTGAAATAGTAAAGCAAAAAGATGGAGAGAGTCCGCATTTTGGAACTTTATTTGCAAAAGAGGATAAGAACTTTTTTGAGAGAGTTGACTTCGATGGCAAGTTTGTAGTTGTGGGATATTAATATGAAAAATAAATTCTTCGTTTTAATCTTGGTAGCTGTTTTATCGTTTGTGGCAGCAGCTACAGTAATCTTAAATAGCGTGGCACCAGCTGATATTTCAGCGGAGGTGACCGCAGCATTTTTGTCTGTTGAAGATTATGAGGAGATGCAGTCACAAAGCAGCTCTGCCTTTGATAGCTTAGATGATACTGATGAGCTTGAAGAGGACGATGATACTGATGACGAGGATGACGAAAGTAGCGATAGCTCATCTTCTG
>CAYJGP010000018.1:2738-8025 GCA_964369435.1 uncultured Oscillospiraceae bacterium
GATGAAGAGGAAGAGTCGGATTCGGATGAAGAGGAAAGCAGTTCAAGCAGTAGTTCAAGTAACAGTCAATCCTCTGTAAATCCACCACCAGCATCTGAGATGCGCGGAGTTTGGATATCGTATCTTGAGTATATGACGATTTTGCAGGGACGGAGCGAGTCGACATTTCGCTCATACATAAACAGCTATTTCGATAATTGTGTCGCCGCGGGACTTAATACTGTAATAGTTCAGGTGAGAAGCCATAGTGATGCATACTATAACAGCACAATATTCAAAACATCGCAGTATTTTACCGGAAGTCGAGGAGGGGTAGCTAGTTTTGACCCACTCGCTATTATGGTTGAGGCGGCTCATGCGAGAGGTCTTTTGATAGAGGCTTGGATAAATCCTTATAGAGGTCCTTCGACCTCGGTGACGCTACCAGATGGTGATCCTATAAAAAACTGGATTGGCACCGACAATGTTTTTGAGTATAACGGATTTTACTATTTAAACCCAGCTTCAAGTGAAGTGCGTGATCTTGTGGTAGCGGGTGTCTTAGAAATTGTTCGAAACTATAATGTAGACGGCATCCATTTTGATGACTATTTTTATCCGACCTCAGATGCATCAATAGATGCAAACAGCTTTGCAGCACTTGGCGGTGGAAGAAGTCTTTCACAGTTTAGACTTGATAATGTAAATACATTGATATCTTCAGTTTACAGTGGGATAAAGTCGATAAAAAATATTCCATTTGGCATCTCGCCAGCTGGGAATATAAACAACAACTATGGGACTATGTCGGCAGATGTAAGACTTTGGGGGTCAACTGCTGGATATGTTGATTACCTAGCGCCACAGATATACTGGAGCTATGGCGAAGGGAGTCTGCCTTATGAGACAGCGCTTGCTAATTGGGGAGAGGTTGTAACCTCACCTTCGGTGGAGCTTATTATCGGACAAGCAGCATATAAAGTAGGAGTAAATAACTACTGGACTGCGGGGAATATTCTAGCTCGGCAGATAAGTGATGCTAGGGCCTATAGCAGATATGGTGGGTTTATAATGTTTCGCTATGACCAGTATTTTTCAGGAGCGCTCGCAACCGAGAGAGAGAATGTGAGAGTTTTGATTACTGGATAAATCGTGCGTTTTATGACAAATATAAATGCCGCAAGATACGGCTATTAATAAACCAAGCTGATAGATATAAAGTGTCAGCTTGGTTATTATTTAGAAATGCTATATATAGATAGATAGTAGATGGGTTTAAAATTTATAGCATGCCTTCTTTCAAAACCAAAACTGCATTTAAAAGATTTTGATGAGAATATTTATCAAAACAAAAAAACTCCCGTTTGGGAGTTTTTAGATATACGACAGATATTTGTTTTACTATCTTAGTATTGGTAGTTTATCATCGGTTCCAAACACTTCAAGCAGTTTAAAATCAAAGCTAAACTTAGTGTTTCTAGAGTCTGAGAAGAACTTTCCTTGAAGTCTTTTCAAAACAAGTTTTCCCATTTCACTGTTGTCGATATTTGGAAGAAGTATAACAAATTGGTTTGGGCTGTATCTCGATATTGTATCACCTGAACGCAGGTTAGTTTGAAGAAGGTTTCGAAGTCCACGCATTGTTTTATCCATCAAAATAGGGTCGATTTCCTGTGCGGTTGAACCGTGAATAGTAACAATTGCAAGGTGCATATTTGTGCCAAGTCTCTTAAGGTTTCGCATGTATAGCCTGTATATATCCTTGAAGATAGTATATTCACAGACAAAGGCATCTCTCTCCTCTTCGTCGTTGCGAAGCTCGTTGTAGATATCCTCAATGTTAGATTCTGTGTTCTGCTCCTCCATGATAAGGAGTTTATAAAAATCGAGAATCTCTTCCGATGGTTTTATTCCAAGGTGGTTATAATGCAGATCGGTGACATTCTGGTATCTCTCGAGTGCTTCCTTGTTTTTGCCAAGTTTTAGCAGTGCACGCATAAGCTCGAGATTTAGCATTGTGTCGAACATATCGATCTCAAGAGCTGTTTTGCAAACTCTTATAACATCGCCATATAACTCTCGAACATTTAATAGATTTATATAGCGTGTAATTGTTTTTAGATAAAGGGTGTGGAAATAGTAGTTCTTTGGTGAAAACCAGTTAGAGAGCGAAGAGCTAACAAGAAGATCATCGCTGTAAAGGTATAGGACAGTATCGAAGTCGTCGATGTTATCATCGTTTAAAACTTCAACATTTGCAAGTTTGTTCGCTAAGTTTTCAAAAGTTACGATATCTATCATGCATTCGATATCGGGGTTCCACATATAAGCTCCGCGCTTTGTTACAATAGCGTTTGGAAGGCCTGAATCAGCAAGGTCTTTACGAAGTCTTGAGATGAGAGTTTTAAGGGTGTTTTCAAGTCCAAAGTCGTCACGACCATACCAAAGAGCATCAATAATACTCGATGTAGTGACTGCTTTGCCGTTGTTTACAATCAAAAATTCAAGTAGCATTATCTTCTTTGGCGACTGCTTTATCTTTTGAATAATATCAAAATTATTGACAATTATTCGAAGTTCGCCAAGAGCATATATTTCGACATTCATAGCAAACCTCCGTTTTATTGATTTTTAAGCTTAATAAGCTTGTAGTCAAATTTGTAGTTTTTATTTTCAGCTCTTGCTTCGTAGTTCTTTTTAAGACGAAGCATAACAACTGATTTTATATCATAGCCTGTGTCGTTTGTAGGTAGAAGCGCTGCATATTGCGACGGGCTATATCTTGTTATTGTGTCCCCTGAGCGTAAATTTATCTGCAAAAACTCAAGCAGTCGGTGCATGGCAATATTTACATCAGCAGGTGTTTGATCTTCATCGACGGTATTTTTTATGCTTATCATCGCAAGATACATAGTTGAACCAAGTCTTTTTAGGTTTCTCATATGCATCGAGTAGATCTCTTTAAATACAGGATACTCACATACAAATGCGCCAGACTCCTCGCTGTAATCGCGAAGTTCTTTGCAGATACCTTCGATCTTTAGCTCGTGATCTCTATCCATTTTGATAATCTTCTTGTAAAATGCAACAAGCTCATCAGATGGGTGTACACCGAGTTGGTCGTAATGTAGCTTTGCAAGAGCAGAGTAGTGGTTAAAAGCTTCCTTCTCTCGTCCAAGCTTCACAAGTGCCGACATAAGCTCTATATTTATCATCGAATCATACGGCGTTTTTTCAAGAACTGCACCACAGACAACGATAACACTATCATATTCTTCGTTGCTATTTAAAAGCTCTATGTATTTTTTTGAAATTTCAATAAAAAGGTTTTGGTAATGAAGCATCTTTGGCGAAACCCAAGAGCTATATGGCGAAGTTGCCAGAAGATCGCCGTTATATATTGATAAAACCTTTTCGAATTCTAAGCGATTTTCATCGTTGAGATTTGTGATCGGACGTAGTTTTGTGCAGATATCCTCAAGGTTGAAAACATCTATATCGGCATCATCCAAAAGTTTCCACATATATGAACCTTGCCCTGTAACTATAGCTTTGTCAAGCCCTACAGCCGATAGGTCTTTACGAAGTCTACTAACAAGCGTTTTTAGTGTGTTTGTAAGGTTGATTTCACTGCTGCCTTCCCAAAGGATATTAGTGAGCTGGTCAACGGTTACAGGGTTGCCGCGACTTAGGATGAGATATTGTAATAAAAAAAGTTTTTTTGCGGAAAGACGAAGTTTTAGGGAGATATCCTCATTGTCTACTAATAATTTAAATTCACCAAGCATTGTAACTGTAATTTTGCGCATGTTATACCTCCAATTATTCCTATTAATTGACAGTATAACAATTTTCAATGAAAGTTGCAAGAGGTTCGAGTGAAAAAATATGTCTTTAATAGATATATTTTTATTTTTTTTATTTTTGTAACCTTTGGTGATTATTTCCACTAGATGATATGTTATTTGGTAAAAATAATAAAAAACACAATTAGTTTTCGTTGATAATTGTATCCATTTTTATGAAAAAATATGTTACAATTAAATAAGTATTAAGGGAAGGATGATCTGCTTGCACCAAAGAATTAAATTTCTGGCGGTTTTAGCTATCGCTTTGTTGCTTTTGACTGCCTGTGGTGGCGATGGTGGCAACGGTGGCGGTGAAGAGCTAGGACCTGAAGAGATAGGAGATAGAGATAATACTCCGGTTGTTCTAATCGCGAAGACGGCAGACACCGAAATAACCGAGGGAAAAGTCTCTTCTATAGATACAACTAAATTAAGTCTAGGGCTTATAAATATACGATACAACGGATCTAATGTGAAACCAAAACTTCAGATTATTAAAGATGGAAATACTGCTGAAGCTTATACTTATGATCTGCCAGTCGGCGAGGGATTTATTACCGTTCCATTTGCTGAAGGTAGCGGAAGTTATACGATAACAGTAAATGAAAACGTAGAGGGAACTAAATACTTTGTTATTGATAGCTATGCGGTAAACGTTTCGATAGATGATGAATTTACTCCGTTTTTATATTCAAACTACTATGCAAACTTTAATGAAAACAGTGAAGTGGTATCTTTAGCTAAAGAACTTGCTTATGGAGCGTTTGGGGATTTAGATGTAGTTGAAGATGTTTATGAATATGTTATCGGAGAAATAG
Organism: uncultured Oscillospiraceae bacterium; assembly: GCA_964369435.1. Taxonomy (GTDB): domain Bacteria; phylum Bacillota; class Clostridia; order Oscillospirales; family Ruminococcaceae; genus CAYJGN01. Next base: position 7,384 of record CAYJGP010000018.1, read on the forward strand.
TTTACGACTATGATAGAGCAGAGGAAGTTATGGCGACAAATAGCTTCTATATACCGGTCGTAGATGAAACGCTAAGCACCAAAAAGGGGTTGTGTTTTGATTATGCAGCTGTAATGGCAGCAATGCTCCGCTCACAGGGAATACCGACCCAGCTTGTTGTTGGATGGGCGGGAACTGCATACCATGCATGGATTTCGGTATATACTGAAGAGACCGGTTGGGTGCAGGATATTATATCTTTTAATGGCTCTGAATGGGTGCGAATGGATCCTACGTTTGCAGCATCAAACGGTAGTCGAAGTGGTATTCTTGATTATATTGGCGATGGTGAAAACTATAATGCACTCTATTTCTATTAAATGTTATTTAACCTGAAAGGATTGAAGATATGGGTAAAGTAAACAAGAAATTTCGAACACTCAGCTCAGCTGAGCTTGCATACTTTTTCGAGCAGATGACAATATTTGCAAAGAGTGGTATGCCAACGTGGGAGAGCCTTTTAATTATAAGTGAGAATACTCCGAAAAAGGAGGATGCGCTGCTCTTTAAAAGCCTCTATGATATTGTGGCGACAGGGACTTCGTTCTCGGTGGCTCTTGTTGAAGTTGGCTGTTTCCCGGAGTATGTTATCAGCATGATAGA
>CAYJGP010000018.1:8035-20051 GCA_964369435.1 uncultured Oscillospiraceae bacterium
ATCTACCGCTCTTGCGAAATTCTATAGCGATAAAGATAAGCTGCGAGTGGCTATCCGCTCATCTATTGTGTATCCGCTCTGTATGGCAGGTATGGTTTTTGTTGTTATATTTGTTATTCTAGTTGAGGTTATGCCTGTATTTGAGCAGGTTTTCTCACAACTTGGACTTGCGATGAACCCTATATCACTATTTATGCTAAATCTTGGTGCTAACCTATCGAATTATACTGTTGTATTCTTTGGGGCAGTAGCTGCTTTAATAGTTATTTTTGTAATGCTTCGCATCTCGACAAAGGGCAGAGAGTTGCTTCGTGGTATTTATGATAGGGCACCTATAACAAGAAGCCTTTCAAAGGCAGAGAGTGCAAATAGATTTGCCTTTTCACTATCGCTTATGCTTGGTAGCGGACTTGATGCACTATCGGCACTTGAGCTTACAATGCTGCTTGTTGATAGCCCTCAGACAAAACAGAAGATAAACAAAATTCTCGTATATATGGAGCGCGGAGAGAGCCTTTGCGATGCACTTATCGAGAGTGAAGTATTTAGAGCTCATCACAATGGAATAATAGTTGCAGGTATGAGGAGCGGTGCTGTTAGCGATATGCTGATGGATGTTGCGGAGAAATACAGTGTTGAAGCAAAGAAACAGACCGATAGACTTATCTCTATTATCGAGCCTGTTATGGTTGCGCTTTTGTGTGTTATGGTAGGTCTTGTTATGCTGTCGGTTATGCTACCGCTCACCGGAATACTTTCGGGAATATAGAGGAATATAGTTATGGGCAGAAATAATAGATTTTTCGCTATTTTTAAAAATGCGATGTTCTACTCGATACTTCTATTTGTTGCGGTTATCGCGATTATCATTATCGGTGTGCGCAGCGTGAGTGGTACGGTGGCTGAAGAACAACTTATTATGCTTGAAAATTCAGTTCGACGCTCAGCTGTTCAGTGTTATGCTCTTGAAGGTAGTTACCCTGCAAATCTCGATTACCTAAAAGATGAGTACGGACTCTATTATGATGAAGAAAAGTTCGTGGTTCACTATCTCAATGTTGGAGGAAATCTTCTGCCGGAGATAGCGGTATTTTATATAGAAAACTAGTTGCTGGTTTAATTATTGATTAAAGGAGTGAGTGTATGGAGAGGGTTAAAAAAGACACTTTAAGTGTTATCTTTGTAGTTAGTCTCTTTTTAATGTATACTGCAAGCTCTCTAATACTTGCTATTATAGGCACTCAAGTTTACAGTGACAGCGCGGATGTATCTGAACAAAACTACAATGCGAGAACCTCGCTATTTTATATAACCGAAAAGGTGCGCCAAAGCGAAGGTGCGGCACAAATACGCATCGAAAGTGTTTTTGGTGGGGATGCACTTGTGTTTCGTGAAGAGATAGGTGACTACACTTTTGATACTTATATTTATATTGAAGATGGATATCTTTGTGAGCTCTCAACGCTCTCAGATACAGCTGTTAGCGCTGATATCGGACAGAGAATAATGGAACTTTCTGCCATATCCTTGTCGCTATCAGATTATGGAATTTTGCTAATCGAGATAACTGATAAAGAGGGCAATAGCTTTAATACAAATCTCTTTCTAGAAACTTATGGGGAGGGTGTTTGATGAGAAGCAATAAAACAAGATATTTTTTAGCTGAACTTGTACTGAACTGTCTATTTTTTGCTCTGTCTGCGGCAATTTGTGTAAACTTATTTGTGGCGGGACATGTTGAGAGTCGTGAGAACAGCGATATAAGTATGGCGGCGATAAAGGCGCAATCGGCAGCGGAGGCTTTTAAAGCTTCAAGTGGCGATGAGGATATATATAGCGAGATTATGGGTAGTGTATCTGATGGAATCAATCATATCTGCTATTACGACAATGAGTGGAAGCTGACTGATGAAGAAAATTTTAGCTATGCGCTTTATATGACGAGTGGCGTTGATGAACGAGGTCTTTTGACAGCGACTATTTCTGTAACAGACACGACAGACTCTATTTATGAGCTTAATATTTCGAAATACCTCGGCGGAGGTGGTAGCGGTGGATAAACAGAATAATTCAAGAGCAGCAATATCAACAGGTATGGTTTCGCTAATAACATTTTTCACTATTCTATTGCTCGCTTCTTTCTCGGTGCTTATTATAACTAGCACAAGAAGTGAGGGTGAACTTGCAAACCGTGCAGCCGATACAATTAAGACTTATTATCAAGCCGACAGTTATGCTGAAGAGAAGGTTATGGAAGTCGATACTGTATTTATTGCATCAGAGTATGATTTTCAAACGACCGAGAGTCTGCTCTATGAGAGTGGGTTCCCATATACTATAACCGTTGATACCCTGCAAAATCTCCTCTATGTTGAATATAAAATAGAGGTTGATGAAAACAGAGAACTTGCAGTAAAGCTTGTTTTAAATGAAACTGGTGAAATACAACGCGAACAATGGCAGCTTATGCCAAAATCATATTAGGAGGCAGAAGGTATGGATATAAACAACACATTTGAAAAACAACTGGATTTAACTGAGCTTTTAAGAGATATGACAGAGCGTGCGGCGGCGGATATTTTTATAGTTGCCGGAAGAGCGCTAAGCTTTAAAGTTAAGAGACGAATAGAGACACTCGATACAGGGAAGCTTCTCCCAAAAGATACCGAGCGGCTAATAATGGATGTTTATAAACTCGCGGGAAGAAACCCTGAAATGCTCGAGAGCCGTGGCGACGACGATTTTTCGTTCTCGATTCGTGGCATTGCGAGATTTAGGATAAACGCATATAAACAGCGTGGATCACTATCGGCGGTTATAAGGGTTGTTTCGTTTGATTTACCAAGCCCGAAAGAACTCAATATACCAGAGCAGATTTTAGAGCTATCAAATAAGCAAAGAGGACTTGTTCTTGTTACCGGTTCATCGGCGAGTGGTAAAACAACAACACTTACCTGTATTTTAGACAGGATAAACAGAGATAGACCTGCCCATATCATAACTCTTGAAGATCCTATCGAGTACCTTCACAGCCATAAGAGCAGTATTATAAGCCAGAGGGAGATATCACTTGATACAGGAAACTACCCTGTAGCTCTCCGAGCTGCGCTTCGTCAGAGCCCCGATGTAATTCTTATCGGTGAGCTTCGTGATGCAGAAGCTATCAGTATATCGCTAACAGCGGCAGAAACTGGACATCTTGTATTCTCAGCTCTTCATACTCTAGGTGCTGCAAATAGCGTTGATAGACTTGTTGATACCTTCCCATCAAACCAACAAGAGCAGATAAGAATGCAGCTTTCAATGGTGCTTGAAGCTGTTGTATGCCAGCAGCTTGTAACTACAAAAGACGGCAGTGTTGTACCTGTATTTGAGATTATGTACTGTAACAACGCTATAAGAACACTTATTCGTGATGGTCGTACACACCAGATAAATTCAATTATCCAGTCATCAGCAGGCGAGGGGATGGTGAGTATGGACGCATCTCTTGCAAAGCTCTACAAAGAAGGGGTTATAACAAAAGATGTTGCTATCACACATTCGCTAAATCCAAATTATCTAATGAGACAGATAGATGATGTTGCGATTAAAAATGAACAAAAGACTGGCGATAGAAGAACAAGAGCTAAAAAATAGTTTTAAATTAGATAAAGACGATAAGCTTTCTGCTTATCGTCTTGTTTTTTAGCTAGTTGTAGAGTAGGTGGTTATAATGTGATGTTTTTTTAGCTAGTTGTAAAGTAGGTGGTTATACGGTAATGTTCTTTGTGCATAGATGTTTTTTTGTTGTGGTGGCTGGACAACTACTGCAAGCTGGCGCCCCGCAGCAAACGCAATGCAAAGCATTGCGTTTAGTCGAACAGAGTTCGACTACGGCGATTTGAAAAATCGCCGCTGCGGGGGCGGTTTCCCTCAAAGCCTCCAAAGAGCCTGCAAAGAACATAGCATATCAAAGCACCCCAAAATAGCGCCCCAAAATAGCACGCACACCAAAACATCACCCCAAAACAGCAAGTACCCCAAAATAGCACCCACCCCAAAATAGCGCCCCAAAATAGCACCTCAAAACAGCGCCCCAAAATAACGATGGCACTATAAAAGCAAAGTATCGCAATAAAAAAACGAACACCGGAGATGATGTTCGTTTTCAATAAAACTAAGATATAGAGGGAGAGGATAGATATCCTATTCCATATTTCGGCTCTCGAGTTTCTCTCTCTTTTTAGCAGCGCCTTTAACATACTCACGAAATAGCGAGTATAACACCGAGGTTACAGGAACGCCGAGGAGAATTCCAGGTATTCCAAAGAGATAAGAGAAGATCATGATAGAGGTTATAACCCATAGTGCTGGAAGACCAATTGATGTTCCGACAACGCGTGGATAGATAACATTTCCCTCAATCTGCTGGACGATAGTTACAAAGATTAGAAACCAAAGTGCCTGAAGCGGTGAGACAAGCAGGATAATAAATGCACCGAAGAAAGCACCGATATATGCACCGAAGATTGGTACAAGTGCTGTAATACCGATAACAACGCTTACAAGTAGCGGAAATGGGAATGAGAACAGCATCATTCCAATAAACACAAGTGTACCAAGAATTACGGCCTCTAATAGCTGCCCTGTGACGAAGTTTGTGAAAATAGTGTTTGAAAAGGTGGAAATTTCAAAAATCCTAGAAGATATTTTTGATGGTACAAAAGCTTTTGTTGTAAGCTTTACATTGGCAATTAAATTCTCTTTATCTGAAAGTAGGTAGATAGCGATTATAGTTGATATAACAGTATTTATAACCGAAGCTGAAATACTTCCGAGCTCGCCGATAACAGCAGTTAGTATTCCTGTTGCGAAATCTGCAGCTGTCGATATGATAGACTGCCAGTCGATACCGATATTTAAAAGAGTCTCCTCTAAATCATACTGCTCGATAAGTGAGTTTATAAGCTCAACTACCTGAGCTGCATATATTGGTGCGCGTTCGTTTAAAAGCTCTATCGAGGTATTTATATCAGGCAGAATAATGGCGACGATAAAAATGAAAAAGGCGATTGTCGCAAGAAAGGTGAGCAGAATTGAGACCAGCCGCTTTTTCTTTTTTAGTTTATCGTTTCTGTTCATAAATACAAGAAGACGATTTTCTATGAATTTCAATGGGATATTTAGGACAAAAGCTATCGCAAGCCCCATTATAACAGGACTTAACATCGCAGATATTGCGGATAACATAGATAAAATTACCTCGTGATTAAATACTGAGTATATAATTAAAGCTGAAAAGAGGACAAGTAGCAGCAGTTCAAAGTTCTTTTTTATTCCCATAATTTTACTCTCCTTATTATATATAGTATTCTACCACAAATTATGCACAAATCAAGTTTAAACTTATGTTTACAGAAATAGTGTTTTTATAGTATAATGAAATGTATACGAAAAAAAGGAGTTTTGCTTTTTTGATATATTTTGATAACAGCGCAACAACAGAAATTTCCCCTGAAGTGGCAGCTGCGATAGCTGCTTCAACTGCTGATTTTTATAATCCGAGCTCGCTCTACGCCCCATCGGTTTTAAAGAAGCGGGAGATAGATGCTGTTGCTATAAAAATTTTAAAGAAACTTTGTGCAAAAAACGGTGAAGTTATCTTCACATCAGGCGGCACTGAAGCTAATAATCTTATCCTTCACTCAGCTGTGAAAAAGGCTCGAGGTGGAGAGATTATAGTTAGCAGTATCGAGCATTCATCACTTATAGAGCCGGCAGCTTATTATAAAAGTCAAGGTATTGATGTTAAAATTGTGCATCCGAGTAAGATTATAGATAGCATAACTGATAAAACCAGATTTATCTCGCTTATGCAGATAAATAATGAAACAGGCGAAGTTTTTGATATAGACGGTATCGCACATGCGGCAAAGGAGAGAAATAGCGATATATTCTTCCACAGCGACATAGTTGCAGCGTTTACGAAACTGCCGCTAAATCTTCGTTGCGTCGATGCTGTGAGCATAACTGGACATAAAATACATGCGCCAAAGGGAATTGGTGCTCTTTATATCAAAAATAAGAGCTATATAACTCCACTTATCATCGGTGGAAACCAAAACGGCGGACTTCGCGGTGGTACGGAGCCTACCATTTTAATCGATGCGTTTGGAGTAGCGGTAGACGAAGCGAAACCATTTGATTGCGATGAGATGAAGAAAACTCTTTTGTCTTCTCTATCTGGTGATGATAGAATATCTATAAACACACCAGAAGATGCAGCTAGCCATATAATTAATATTTCGGTTGAAAAGGTGCCAAGTGAAGTTATGCTTCATGCGCTCGAAGCAGAAGGGATATTTATAAGCAGTGGCAGTGCTTGCAAAGGCGGAGCTAAAAGCCATGTTTTGGCGGCTATGGGGTTTGATGCAAAAAGGGTGAACGGTGCACTGAGAATAAGTTTCTCAAAATATAATACAGTAGAAGAAGTTTTGAAATTTAATGAGATATTTAAAAGATTGGTTACAAGGTTTGTGAAAAGATGAAAAAGATAATTTTAATTAAAAACGGAGAGATAGCTCTCAAAGGATTTAACAGAGGCAGTTTTGAAAAACTTCTAATGAAGAATATCAAAACCAGCATCTCGCATCTCGGCGAGGTATATATCTATATTGCCCAGTCGACGATATATATAGACCCAAAAGATGAAAATTATGATATTGACAGTGCTATTTTAGCGATAAAAAAAGTTTTTGGTATAGCTGCCTTTTCAGTGGCGGCAGAGACACTAAAAGATATCGACAGTATTCGTGAAACGGCTATAAAATACCTAAAGGATGAGTTGGCGCAACCGATAACCTTTAAGGTTGAGTCGAAAAGAAGCGATAAAAAGTTTCCGCTAAAATCCCCTGAAATTTCAGCGGAGATCGGTGGCAGTTTATTAGAGGCTTATCCGCACCTAAAAGTTGATGTTAAAAAACCGCAAAAAACTGTAACGGTTGAGGTGCGTGACAAAAATGCGTTTGTTCACAGCGAGGTAATACGTGGTGCTGGCGGTATGCCTGTTGGCAGTTCAGGACGTGCAGTTGTCCTTTTGAGTGGAGGAATTGATAGTCCAGTCGCTGCGCATATGATGGCAAAGCGTGGAATGCAGATATCGGCAGTTCACTTTCTAACCCCACCATACACTGGTATGGCGGCACTGTTAAAAGTTGAAGATTTGGCGAGATGCATAGCACAGTATGCAGGACCTGTGCCTTTTATTAAAGCCAATTTAACCGAGATTTGCGAAGAAATCCGCGATAAGTGCAGAGAAGATTATATGACGATTATAATGCGGCGATTTATGATGATGATATCAGAGCGAGTTGCGGCAAAGCAAGATGCTGATGCGCTTATTACTGGTGAGAGTGTAGGACAGGTTGCAAGCCAAACCCCACTATCGCTAAAAGCGACAGATGCAGCGGTAACTATCCCTGTTTTTAGACCTCTAATTGGTATGGATAAGGTTGAGATAATCGAGAGGGCGCACGCTATTGGAAGCTATGAAACTTCTATAATCCCAGCTGAGGATTGTTGTACGGTATTCACTCCAAGACGTCCTGCGACAAAGCCTTTTTTGGACAAAGTACTCTTTGAAGAAGCAAAGCTTGATGTAGAAGCGCTTATAGATAAATGCATTGCAAACCTTGAGTTTAAAACGATAAGAGGAGAGAAGGTTTAAATATGAAAGGATATATTATAGCTGTTGGCAACGAGCTTTTGTTTGGCGATGTTGTCAATACTAATGCAAGTTATATATCAAAAGAGCTTGCAACGGCTGGGTATCTTATAGTCGGTCAGTCGGTTGTTGGTGACTATAAAGAAGAAATTCAAAATACCCTAAAGCATGCTTTAAAAATGGCAGATGCAGTTATATTTACAGGTGGACTAGGGCCTACAGGCGATGACCTTACTAAAGAAGCGGTCTGTGAGTATTTCGGATATGAGATGTTTGAGGATGCTGCAACGGTTGAAAAGCTAAACAATATGTTTTGTGCTATGGGTGGCAAACATATGCCTGAAAACAATCTGCGACAGGCTATGTTCCCAAAAGAGGGAATTATTTTAACAAATAACAACGGTTCAGCACCTGGAATGGCGCTTAAAGTTGACCAGAAAATTGTAGCCTTACTGCCTGGACCTCCTTTTGAGATGCGTCCTATGTTGCATGAGAGTGTTATGCCGATGCTCACTACAAACGACGACGAGGTTTTTGCTCGCTCGGTTGAGTTTTTTGGAATTGGCGAGAGTGCGCTTGAGCTTTTAATTGAAGATCTACTATATAAAGAAAATCCGCAACTTGCCCCCTATGCTAAAGATGGACAGGTTAGAATTCGTGTGACAGGTAAGGGTACGAGCGTCGATGATGCGAAAAAGATAGTTGAAGATTATGTAGATATAATGAAAAACCGCGATGGAGTCGGTGAGTTTATATATAGCATTGATGGCGAGAGTCTTGAAGAGAGGGCAGTTTCTCTGCTAAAGGATCGAGGGGTGACTATATCGGTTGCCGAAAGCTGCACAGGTGGACTGTTTGGATCGAGAATATCTTCTGTACCGGGTGCGAGTGAAGTGTTTTTAGGGGGATTTTTAACCTATACAGATAAGATGAAAGAAAATCTTCTAGGGGTTGATCATAGTACCCTTATACGACGTGGTGCAGTGAGCCCTGAAACGGCGGCGGAGATGGCAGTAGGTGCTATGGAGAACACCTCATCTACATTATCACTCTCGGTAACAGGTGAAGCTGGTCCTGTTTCTTCAGGGGATATGCCTGTTGGAACTATTTTCCTCTGCCTTGATGATGGCAGACGGCAGTTTGTTCGTGAGCTCGATTTAAAAAGGCTTTCAAACGACCGCGAGAGGATAAAATATTTCTGTTGTAACTATCTGTTTGATATGATAATAAAATATCTAACCGAGAGAGAAGATGAGCTATTAGAGGTTTGTCTTGAAGGGGACTTTTTAAAGGGGAAAAATCGCCGTTTTTTTAAGTTAGCCGCAAAATATATTATACCCGACGGTAAAAAAGGTCGGGCACAGGTGAGCGTTAAAACCTCGCTACTAATTTGCTTTGCGGCGTTTTTGTTTTCAGTTTTTGCAACTACTAATAGCATTTTTGATTTTTTTACAATACCAAGCGATGAGGCTGTTTTGAGCATTAGCGATAGCTCTTCAAACGTTGACCCACCACTGGATAATGCAGACTCGAACGATGGAATAGAGGTCGGTGGTATACCTGATGAAGAGACAAGTAGCGATGATATTTCAGATGATAGTGATAGCTCTCTGGACGACGACAGTGAGAGCGAAGATGATAGTGAAAGCTTTGATAGCAGTGAGAGCGAGAGCAGTGAAAGTGATGAAGATGATAGTGAAAGTAGCGAGAGTAGCTCAAGTTCATCTTCAAGTAGTTCGAGTTCGTCATCAAGTAGTCAAAGCTCGTCTTCGTCAAGCAGTAGCAGCTCGAGTTCATCCTCTTCTAGCAGCTCTTCAACACAGCCACCTGTCGCTGGCGAGACTTTAAGTGTTATGAAAAATGGCGTTCTATGGACAGCTGATGCGCTAACTATTCTAACGCAGGTAGTTGCAGCGGAAATTGGAACAGCAACAAATGCTGAAGCGACAAAAGCTCAAGCGGTTGCAAGCCATACTTATATTAAGTTTCAAAATCTTCGCGGTGTATCGCCTGCGGTAGCTACGAGAGAAGCAACGGGAAATGTTGCTGAAGTAATAGCGCCTGTTATAAACGAAATAATATACTATAACGGATCACCGATAAATGCTGTTTATCATGCTTCTGCAGCTGGTAGGACGAATAACTCATTCGATGTTTGGGGAACAAGTTACGCTTATCTGCAGTCGGTTGAGAGTGCTTATGATCATCTTTACAGCGGTTATAGCGCCGCATATACCCTTACAGAAGCACAAGTTCGAACAGCGCTTGAGAGAGAAATTCCGGGCATTGTTCTTGGAGCAGATCCCTCTACTTGGTTTATTATTTTGGATAATACATCGGGTGGATATGTAGGGAATATGCAAGTAGGGGATAAAACCACCTATTATAATCCTATTTACAATAGAGATATAAATATAACAGGCAGATGGATTCGAGAGGATATTCTATCGGGTTCGGCGACAGGTAAAGGTTCTAATATGCGCAGTGCTGCATTTACTATTTCTTATAGTGCAGGTGTATTTACATTCTCAACAAGTGGCTATGGGCACGGAGTTGGGTTTAGTCAAGTTGGTGCTATAGGATATGCTGAGCAGGCTGGCTGGAATTATAAGCAGATTTTAACCCACTATTATCAGGGAACGACAGTAAGCTAGTTGTGGACAAAATTTCTGCTGATTTATAAAAGATGCATATTGCAAGAGAGTAGTGTTTTAGCTGTAGTTTTTTAAAATAGATAAATTTTACAAGGCGCCCGCCCGCACCCCGCCGATTGAAAATCGGCGGACAGCCACAAATGTGGCTGGTAACGCATAGAATGCGTTAGGTGCGGGCGGGGCGAGCTGAGAGGTGGAGGAATAGATGAAAAGTAAATTATATCCAAATTTAGCGCTTCTAACTGCCGCGATTATCTGGGGCAGTTCTTTTGTCATGGTAAAAGATACAGTTGAGCTTATCCCTCCGTCGCTGCTTTTAACAGTGAGATTTCTCATCGCCACAATTATACTGTCAGTAGTGTTTTATAAAAAAATTGAATCAATAAACTTTGAGTATATTAAAAAAGGTGCTTTTGTAGGTCTTTTATTATTTCTTGCATTTTTTACACAGACTGTAGGAATAACAGATACGACTGCCTCAAAGAATGCTTTTCTAACTGCAGTCTATTGCGTTATAGTGCCACTTATCTACTGGGTTATTGGTAGAGGACGCCCAGATAGATTTAACATTTCAGCAGCGCTTTTAACGCTTATAGGAATAGGACTTGTTTCTCTCTCAGGTAGTTTTACAATTGAGTTTGGTGATGCGGCAACGTTGCTCGGAGGATTTTTCTTCGCAGCTCACATTGTTGCGGTTTCTGTCCTTTTTAAGGAAAGCGACCCAGTGCTCGCTACGATCATGCAGTTTTTCTTTGTTGCTTTATATTCTGGAATAACATCGATTTTCACAGTCGGAGAAGCTGCGATTGTCTGGAATGGCGATGTTTGGTTCTCGATTATCTATCTTGCTGCACTCTGCTCTGCAGGTGGACTTCTCCTGCAAAATATCGGACAGAAATACACTTCTCCAGCTGCTGCATCAATTCTGCTCAGTTTAGAGTCGGTTTTCGGAGTTGCGTTCTCGGTGTTTATGTTTGGAGAACAGATAACAGGGCGGATTGCCCTTGGGTTTGTAGTTATCTTCATCGCTGTAATTATCAGTGAAACAAAGCTTGCGTTTCTTTGGAGAAAGTAAGTTTAAAGATTGTTTATTGGAGGTGTATCTGTCCACCATAGGAGGTCAATGTCTTTTGTGAGAAGTCATGTAGGTTGAATTAGAGTGCATACCAATGCTGAGAGCGACAGTCATCGCTGTGGCTTGAGTACGCTAGCCAATGAGATAGGGTGTGCTAGTCATCATAGTGGTTTAAGTGGATTAGCCGCCGCCGAGATAGGGTGTGCCAGCCGCCGCCAAAGTCGAGCTTTGCTCGACTTTTTTCTTTTGCAGAGCAAAAGAAAACCGCCATTTGGCGGTTTGGCGGCGGCGCCCCACAGTGGAGGTCTGCCAACAGTGAAACTTATTTGCAGTTTGGCGGCGCCCCACAGTACCCCCCACCAAACGCCTTATAGGAATACCCACAGCAACACCCAGAAGCAAACTACATAGGCGGTCGGTGCGCAGCATCTAACAGCACGCATAGAAATTTAAAATGGTCGATAGGATATTTTAAAGTAATCCGTATAAACCACACTATGTAAGCGCAAAATTTAAAACTAAATTTTGTAAAACAAAACTCATACCATTTTGCGGTATGAGTTTTAAATATAGCTATTAAAT
>CAYJGP010000018.1:20151-23594 GCA_964369435.1 uncultured Oscillospiraceae bacterium
ATTAAATAACAATGTAAATTATTAATCTGGAATATCAGGTCTTTTATCATAAACCCACCAGATATGTTCGAGGCTGTTGTTATCTGAAACCTTTTTAGCAGGTGCTCCGGCTATTGTCATATTATCGTCTGGAAAATCTTTGTTGACAACAGAATTTGCGCCAATTGATATGTTATTTCCAAGTTTTACTTCGGTGATAATTTTAACACCAGGGCCGATAAAGCAGTTATCTCCGATTTTTGCCGCTCTGCCGTCCTCAGTACCGCCGATACCAACTTCGTTATGCAAAACACAGTTATCGCCGATTTTAGCGTGTCTCGATACGATAATACTACCATAATGCACGATGCAAAGCCCCTTGCCGAAAACATTTGGTGGAATAGTAAAACCGTATTTTATCGAAAGTGCCTTAAAGCGGTATCGCAGATAGATGAGATACGGTTTATAAAGAGGGGTGTTTTTGCAGTTCATGAAATATTCGAGTTTGCGGAGTAGCTTTTGAAATTTATAGCATGGAGAAGAGAGCATAATCATAACGTTATCATGCCATTCAGGCCACTTTTTATTAACCTGTAAAGCAAGCTTATCCGCCCGTAGATACTCTTTGTAGTCCTCTTTGCTTTTTATCATAAAGTCACCTCTGCCACTTTGGAACAATTATTGTCCGGCTGTTTTTCCGTGGCACTGTTTGTATTTTTTGCCGCTACCGCAAGGGCACGGCTCGTTTCTGCCGATTTTTTTCTCAGTCGTAACTGGTTTGCGAGGAGCACCGGCTTCAACCGATTTTGTCTCTGTGGCAACCTGCTCACGTTTAGGACCGCTGTTTACATTGACCTTCGCTGTAAGCACCATCTTAACTGTATCTTCACGAATTGAGCTTACCATAGCGTCAAACATCTCAAATCCCTCGATTCGATACTCAACAACGGGGTCGCGCTGGCCATAAGAGCGCAGGTGGATACCGCGGCGAAGTTCATCCATAGCATCGATATGATCCATCCACTTAGAATCGACGTTTCGAAGCAGAATAACACGCTCAAGCTCACGCATTATATTCTCGCCATACTCAGCTTCTCTCTTTTCATAGAGTTCTTTTGCTCGTTCGGTAAGTGTATTCACTATATCATCGGTTGAGAGTTCTGCTATCTCGTTTATATCTTTGTATCTAAAATCAGTATCAGTTGTGAGAAGACCGCGGTAGTAGTCACGAAGACCTTCAAGGTTCCAGTCATCAGGGAGTGCAGATGCATTTGCATATTGTGAAACAGTTGCAGAAATGCTATCTTCAAGCATCGATACAACGTTATCCTTAATATCTTTGTTATCGAGCACCGAGCCGCGCTGACCATAGATAATCTCACGCTGTTTATTCATAACATCATCGTAGTTTAGAACGTTCTTTCTTATCTGGTAGTTTTTGCCCTCGATTTTGCGCTGAGCAGACTCTATCTGACCTGTTAGCACCTTTGCTTCAATCGGTGTATCCTCATCGACTTTAAGGAAATTCATAACCGAAGTTACACGCTCTCCGCCAAATAGACGGAGTAGGTCGTCTTCAAGTGAGATGAAGAATCTCGAAGCACCAGGGTCTCCCTGACGTCCTGAACGTCCACGAAGCTGGTTATCAATTCGCCTAGACTCGTGTCGCTCTGTACCAATTATAAATAGACCGCCGCTCTCAAGTGCTTTTTTTGCATCGGGAGCTATCTCTGCTTTGTATTTTTCAAGCAATTTTGCATAGAGCGCTCTATGCTCTAAAATCGTCTCATCGTCTGTTGTGAAGAATGAGGTTGCATTGTATATCTCATCGTCTGAAAGGCCTTGTTTTGCCATCTCGTTTTTCGAGAGGAAATCGGCGTTACCACCAAGCACGATATCGGTACCACGACCAGCCATATTTGTAGCAATAGTAACAGCGCCCGGCTTACCTGCCTGAGCAACTATATATGCCTCTTTTTCATGGAGCTTTGCGTTCAAAACATTGTGTTTAACCCCACGCTTTGTGAGCATCTTTGAAATAAGCTCACTCTTATCGATAGCAACAGTACCGACAAGAACAGGTTGGCCTTTTTGATTACACTCGATAACCTGCTCAACAACAGCTCGCAGTTTACCGTTTTCAGTTTTATAGATAGAATCGTCTAAATCTTTTCTTGCAAGTGGTTTGTTTGTTGGAATCTCGATACAGTCGAGATTATAGATATCTGCAAACTCCTGTTCCTCGGTGAGGGCAGTACCTGTCATACCTGAGAGTTTTTTGTACATTCTAAAGTAGTTTTGGAATGTTATAGTAGCGAGCGTTTTACTCTCTCGAAGTACCCGAACAGACTCTTTAGCCTCGATAGCCTGATGAAGTCCGTTTGAATAACGTCTTCCAATCATAAGACGGCCGGTGAAAGCATCAACTATAATAACTTCGCCATCTCGAACGATATAATCAACATCCCGTTGCATAATTCCATGCGCTGACAATGCTTGGTTTATATGGTGCAGTACTGTCATGTTCTCGGTATCCATAAGGTTTTCAATCGAGAAGTTTTGTTCTGCTTTTTTCACACCAGCAGCAGTGAGTGTTGCGGTTCTTGCTTTTTCATCAACGATATAATCACCTTCAAGTTCATCGGTATCAGCTTTTGTATCAAGCTCTGCAACTTTGGTCTTTTTTAGGTATTTGACAAATCTATTTACCTGCGCATAAAGCTCGGTGCTCTTATCACCCTGACCGCTTATAATAAGTGGAGTTCTCGCCTCATCTATAAGAATTGAGTCTACCTCATCGACAACGGCGAAATTATGTCCTCTTTGCACCTTTCGCTCTTTATAAATAACCATATTATCGCGCAGATAATCAAAGCCAAACTCGTTGTTTGTTCCATAGGTTATATCGCTGTTATAAGCTTTTTGCTTATCAGCTGGGTCCATGCCGCTTATATTAAGACCAACGGTAAGCCCTAAATAGTTATAGAGTTTTCCCATCCACTCACTATCACGAGTAGCGAGATAGTCGTTGACGGTGACAACATGAACGCCATTTCCAGAAAGTGCATTAAGATAAACTGCAAGTGTTGCGACAAGGGTTTTACCCTCACCGGTTTTCATCTCAGCGATACGACCGCCGTGAAGAACTATACCGCCGATGATCTGCACCTTAAAGTGACGCATTGAAAGAACCCTGTCAGCTGCTTCTCTACAGGTAGCAAAAGCTTCAGGGAGGATATCGTCAAGCGTTTCGCCACTTGCAAGACGTCCCTTTAATATCTCAGTTTGAGCTTTTAGCGTCGCCTCGTCCATTGCCTTGTATTTTTCTTCTAAATCAAGCACACGTTGTGCAATCGGTTCTATCCTTTTAAGCTCTCGTTTTGAGTAGTTTCCGAATATTTTATCAATAAATCCCATTGTTTCCCTCTTTAAATCATATTTTGCCTATTATATTATTTTACCTT
>CAYJGP010000019.1:0-15914 GCA_964369435.1 uncultured Oscillospiraceae bacterium
GTGGATGCGCAGAAGATAGTAGTAATAATCAAGCCAGTAGCTGTTGCGCAAGCCGCGACAACTCAGAAACTAAATCGGAGAGCTGTTGTGAAAGCCACGACAATGCAGAGACTAAATCGGAGAGCTGTTGTGAAAGTCATGAACATAGCACCGAGAAGAGTTTTTGGAGCAAGATAAAAGCCGCGTTTAGCTATGCTTTTGGAGAATTTCTAGATGAAATAGCTGTTCATTTTATTGTTGGTCTATTAGTTGCGGCGCTCATAAGCAGTCTGCTTCCGGAAAATATACTAACAACATTTAGCAATCCAATAGTATCTATGTTGTTGATGGTAATAATTGGCATACCTATGTATATTTGCTCAACTGCATCTATACCAATAGCTGTTTCATTAATGCTAAAAGGGATTTCGCCAGGAGCGGCATTTGTTTTTCTATTTGCAGGGCCTGTAACGAATATTGCTTCGCTTGCAATTATAATGAAAACACTCGGCAAAAAGGTCACTGTGATATATTTAGCTTCAGCTGCAATTTGTGCAATTGCCTTTGGTTTGCTTTTAGATCATATAATAAAAATTGCAGATTATAGCGGTGTTTCGAACTTGATATTACATGCACACGAAGAAAACGTGCCGATTTATATGATAGTAGTAGCTGTTATATTTGCAGCATTAATACTTATAAGCATCACAAAGAGATTTACAAAAAAGAATAGTCACAACAAAGGGTGTAGCTGTTAAGTTTATCTGCCGGAGTCGGATAATCTGTTAAAATAAAAAGCATAAGAAAATTTAAAAAATATGAAAACTAAAAACAGTAGTTGTATATACAACTACTGTTTTTTTGTATTTAGTTATTATTGATAGCTATCACAAAGCTTATAGAAAACATTTTTTTACTGTTCGTATCCTGCTTGAAAACTCTCAGAGTGTCCTTTAAAATAGACTGTTGCGGTGAATAGGTCGGCATCTATTGATAGGTCGAGTCTTCCATTTTGAGCTGTACACAAACTCTCAGCGATAGAGAGTCCGAGTCCGTTACCTTCGGTGTTTCTTGAGCTGTCACCTCGGACAAATCTCTCTTTTAGCTCATCTGCTGTGATGTTGAGCTGTTCTTTTGAGGTGTTTTTAAAGATTATCTTTATCTCAAAGTTGGCTGGTTCAACTTTTATATATGCACGAGTTCCTTCGAGTGAATAGTTTATCATGTTAGTTAGTAGATTATCAAAAACCCTATAGATATAACGTCCATCAGCTGTCGCTAGATATCTATCTGTCGGATATTCTACTATGAGTGAAACACCTTTTTCTAAAAACCTCTCAGAGTATTCGCCTTCTATCTGTTGTAGCAGTGTGTTTATCTCAATCTGCTCGAATGAAACCTCGATGTTACCTGTTGAAATTTTTGAAGCGTCAACTAAATCCAGTATAAGATTTTTCAGTTTTTGAGATTGTCTATCGAGCACTTCTAAATACTCCTGTACCCGCTCATCTTCTACATCTTCTTTTTTAATAAGATCGACATAGTTGATAATTGAGGTTAGCGGTGTTTTTATATCATGCGATACATTGGTGATCAGGGTGGTTTTTAGTCTCTCACTTTTGAGTTTTTCGCTCATAGCTATCTCAAGTCCTTGGTCTATACGATTAAGGCTCTCGCCAAACTCACGAAAATCAAAAAGCATATATTCGGTATTGATTTTGGTATCGAGATCGCCATTTTCAATCCTTTTAGCAGCCTGTTTAAGTTGTGAAACCCAAACAGCGAACAGACCGAGAAGTGCTGATATTAATATAATTAAGATAAATATAGCGGTATAACCTGAAAATCCAGATAAAAACATGGTGACAAAAAATGCTGCTATAAAATAGATGATAACCTTGATTAGTAACGAAGAGTTGCGATAGGCACGGCGCAGATTTACAAAAATAAATGCAGTGGTAATATAGGTTATCGAACCTTTTATAAATCTTCTAGCCTTGAGCTTTGTAACAAGTGAGAGGAGGGGGATTGGTAAAAATGAAGTAGCCATAGAAGATAGCAAAAGTGGGATTGAATATGGTGAGTAGTTGTAGTAATAGTATCCATTGAAAAAATAATTTATCGAAAAGAATAGCAAAACGAGGATAGCCGCTAAATGAAACTCTGTTGGGAATTTATCTAAAATATTTTGATGAACTTCTGTGGAGGCGTATCTTCGACCTGCACCATAAGCTAGCAAGAGAAATAGGATAACACCAAAAATAAATATACTTATAAACAGTGGGATAACAGTGCCCGGATTCACAGTAGTTGAGAAGAAGCCGAAATAATTGTTTATATACTGTGTTTTAGTGTCGGTATTTATATTAAAAGTCATCGTTAAAACGACCTTATCGGTATCTTGAGAGCTGAGATCATAGTTCTCTGACACCACACTGTTTTCATCTTCAAGTGACTCGATTAACGGCGAGTAAAATGATGTTTCATAGATATAGGAAAGTGATCCTTTCTTTTCGCTGATATGGTTATATACTTCAGTTTCACTCACCGAAACGGTAAAGCTTATATCAGATATAGCATCATAATAGGTAGGGTCATTAAATGAGGCTGCAATTTCGTCAAGTGAGTCGCCGTTGTTATAAATTATATCGTCGGTCACATGAAGCGAAAGCATACGACAGGTGTCCTCAACATAGCTATCGTATTGATTATCGTAAAATTCATCGAGCGAATCGTATTGATAATATCCTGTCATAGCGATTTCAATAAAAAGCCTTGCACCAAATACAAATGCAATTATTGAAATAAAAAGCAGTGTACCAGTTATAATTTTAAATGGTAAGCTAAGTAATAGTTTTTTCAAAAATTTTATCCTCCGTTTTCAGAAAACTTATACCCCTGACCCCAAACAACTTTTAAATATTGTGGCTCTTTTGGGTTTATTTCTATTTTTTCACGTATATGCCGAATATGCACAGCAACAGTATTCTCAACCCCATAAGGAGTCTCGCTTAGGATGTTTTTATAAATATCTTTTGGCGAGAAAACTTTGCCAGCATTGTCCATTAAAAGTTTTAGAATATCGTATTCGGTGGGAGTAAGCCTTACCTCAACCCCATCGACTAAAACCCTCTTTGCTCTGTCATCTATTGAGATAGAACCGATAGTCACCGTTTCAGCACTAATCCCAACAGAGCCGAGTTTTGTATATCTGCGAAGAGCGCTTTTTACACGTGCCATAAGCTCTACTGGGTTAAATGGTTTTGTGATATAGTCATCAGCGCCGCTGTTAAGACCTTCAACCTTATCGCTGTCCTCACTCTTTGCTGTAAGGAGAATTATGGGTATATTGCTAAATTCGCGTATCTGCTCCATAGCCTCTATCCCTGATAGTTTTGGCATCATAACATCGAGTATTGCGAGGTGAACTTCTTCGGTTTTTATAACTTCAACAGCCTCAGCGCCGTTATATGCTTTTAAAACCTTATAATCTTCGCCAAGTCCAAGATATATCTCAATTGCATTAACTATATCACGCTCGTCGTCACAAACTAAAATATTAAACATATTATTACCCCCTGAAATTTTCTGTCTTTATTATCGCAGATTTTTAATTAATATAAAAGAGGTTAAATTCTGAAGATTTGATTAATCATTAAAAATGACGATAACCAGACACGGTTTATCGTCATTTCTATTAATCTGTAAAATTACTGAGCTTTTAGAGCATCACGTTTCTCTCTTATATCTTCTATCTCAAGCTCGATTAGCTTTTTGTATACCGGTTTGTCGGTTTTGCAGAATTTTGCATTGCCAAGATGTCGAAGTGCTTCATCAAATCTTCCGAGTTTTTTTGCGAGTGTACCGCTAATCATGAAGAGTGTTTGTTTAGCTTCTTCGGCAAGCTCTTCGTGCTCATAGTATTCTAAACATTTTTTATAGGACTCCTCAGTTGCAAATTGTTCCATCTGCTCATCGTAAACAGCCTCATACATCCAACTCAAAAAGCGCCAAAGTCTAGCTAAAATTTGATGCTTCGCCCTATATGATTCAGCACAGATAATTGCTAGGTAATAGCCTGTGAAGACTGCATCAACATCACGTCCCACACCAAAATCTAGATTTATCGAAGGTTTAAGCTGTTGAAGGGTATTTTTAAGGTCTTGCTTTATAATTCCGCCGCTCTGATAGAAGGTCTCGAGAAAGCTAAATAAACACTCAGGACAGGTTTGCACATCATACCAAGCAGGTAGAAAATCATGGTAATGGCGTCTTAAATCGCAACCAACAGTTCCTTTTTGCTTGAAGGTCATTGTCAGCTGTTTTGTGCCTTTGAAGTTTGTTTTACAAGATGGGCAGATAAAGCTGCTCTCAGTTATATGGTTGCGGTATTCCGCAGGAGCATTAATATTATACTGCTTGTGTCCGTTTGGGAAAATTCCACTTTCGAAGGGAAGAGAGCTGTTTTTTTGTTGCTTTAAAAGACCTGCACTTGAAAGCATATCTTCAAATTCTGATCTTTTTGAATTTTCCTCTGCAAATTTCTTTGCAAGCTCTATAATTAGCTTTGTAGTTATCTGATAATTGTCCATCAAAAATTGACCAACATTTTCAGAGCTTATTTTTAAAAGGATAGTATCGGTAGTCGCTTTATAGAATCTTGTTGGAGAGGTGGCTGAGAAAAATCTTTCTGGCGCTAAAAAGTTTCCAGGGCTAACTATTTGTGCGCTATCCCCAGGCCTGCTACTCTCTGACTGAAAAATTGCCACTTCGCCCACTAAAACTATATATAAAGCATCTACAGGTTTACTTTTTCTGTTGAAAATCACCCTATCTGCTTCATATTTGACATACTCGGGCTTGCTTTTATCGATCTTTAAGTCGCTCAAATGAATGTCTCCTTTTTAATGAATTTTTCATCGTTTATCTGCTCGCAGTACCAATCATCGGTGACCTGACGAAGGACACCGTCAATTTCAATAATAGGTGACTTTAAATCGTTTGGGAAAACAAATCGGACAATACCTTTTTCGCCATTTGACATTAAAACATTACTGCCAATCAGCTGTGCTGGCATATTGTAGATGAATACATCTTTGATATCAGGATCAAAATGTAGCTTTGTAGCATCTATCATATTAAGTATTTCAAATGGGTTTACAGCGGATTTATAGCTGCGTTTTGATATTAAAGCATCATAGACATCACTCACAGCTGTTATTTTTGCAAATAGCGGAATTTCTTCTCCAAAAAGTCCTTTTGGATATCCTGTTCCATCAATTTTTTCATGGTGATATAGTGCTGCATTTAAAATATCTTCACGTATATCGGGGGATTCAAAAGCGATTTCATAGGAGAAAGTTGGATGGTTTTTTATAACGCTCATCTCTTCATCGGTTAGTTTTCTTGGTGCATTAAGTATCTCAGTTGGGATTTTTGTTTTACCAACATCGTGGATAATCCCCGCTATAACAAGTGCATCTATATCACTCTCTGAGAGGTTGAGCCAACTGCCGATATATGCGTTAATAATGCCGACATTTAAAGAATGTCGCTCAAGGTCTTCATCGATAGGGCGCTCACTGTTTATACAAGCTAAAATATCTGTAACATCGACATTTTTAATCTTTTCTTTTACATTATTTTTTATAGCTTTAGCCGTTTCGAAATTGATTTCTCCATCTTTGGCAATATTATCGATAAACGATTTTACATCGTTTTGGAGAATATCATACTCAACTGCTTCTGCTATGCTACTTGCAGCCTTTGGCAGAGCTTGTTCGGCTTTTGGTTGCGGTTCGCTTTCTGGAGCTTTTGCCTCGATAATGTCGTTATATGTATCCTTTGAAACATATATGCTCGAGCTGTCTTTATTAAATTTGCGAAGGCGCATTATCTTATGATCGGTTAAAACTTCACCGGCCGATAAAAGAACTATTTTTCCATCAAAGTTAAAAATATCGTCTCGAACGACAAGACCATCTTGAAGATAATCAATGTCGATTGGGAGCATGTTTAGTTTATCCATCGTCTACCTCAGTTTTCTAATAGTTAACAAACTCACAACCATATTGCCAGGAGGTAACTTCCTCTCCGAATACTCGAATAACTTCGCAGTCAAATTCGCGAAAATTATCGTTTAATGAAGATTAATTCTAAATACGCTGCCAACAGCAAAACAGTATGGATATGTTCTTACAAGTATGCCGCCAACACTTACGTTTAAAACTTCAATTTCAATTGGTTTTGCAATCAGCAGAGTTTGGGTTTTGGTTTTAATAGCATCTACCACTCCAGATAGGGAAACATCATATCTGCCGTATTTTCGACCCTCTTTTTCACGTCCTTGAAAAAGTGCTACTTCAACAGCATTAAAGCCCATGCTTCTTCTTGCAGTACCATAAAACTGTATCGGATTATTGCCAAGTAATACAACGACACTTATGCGGACTTTTTTGAGTATTTCTTTTTTAAAACGGCTCTCAAACTTAATTAAATGAAACTTTCGATCATGATAGGTAATACGAACTCGATCGATTATTTCATCTGTTGTTAAATCAAATAATTCAGCGTAACTTCCGATAAAATTCTTGTTATCGTCGTATACGGGGTTTTTATTTGTAGCTCTGATAATTTCCATGCGATACCTCTAGAATGCTTAACTTAAAGATTCCACATGCCGCTTGATTGCAGCATAAGTATCTTCGCTAAGAATATGTTCCATTTTACATGCATCTTTCGCTGCGATTTCTTCATCAATACCGAGTTTGACTAAGAAGTTGCTTAGCACCTCATGACGGGAATATATCTTTATTGCTATATCAGAACCTTGATCGGTAAGGGTTATATATCCATCGGTATCCATTTTGATATAACCATTTTCACGCAACTTCTTCATCGCAACGCTAACGCTTGGTTTTGAAAAACCCATCTCGTTTACTATATCGATAGAGCGGACATGTTCCATACGATTGCTCAGCATATATATAACTTCTAAATAGTCTTCAGCTGATTGGTAAATATTCAAAATAACACCTTCTTATCTATATTTATTCTATCGAAGATAATTATACCATAAAAAGAATTGTTTGAGCAAGTGTAACTTTTGGGGAAAATAGGTGATTAAAAACAGAAAAACAACTATTTTACTGAATATAGTTGACTTTTGTTTTCATTACTTATAAAATAACTGTATATGTAATTTTTTTGTTAATTAAAACGATATAGAAGGTGGGATAATATGAAAATGACAGGTGCACAAATCGTAATAGAAATATTAAAAGAACACGGTGTTGATACTGTCTTTGGGTATCCAGGCGGAGCTATCCTCTCGCTTTACGATGAGCTTTATAAGAATAAAGACTCGATAAACCATATCCTCACCTCACATGAGCAGCATGCAGCCCATGCGGCAGATGGATATTCACGCAGTAAAGGCGAGGCTTCAGTAGTTTTTGCAACAAGTGGCCCTGGTGCTACAAACCTTGTAACAGGTATTGCAACAGCATTTATGGATAGTATCCCTTTGGTTGCGATTACTTGTAATGTTGAGAGCAATCTTATTGGTAGAGATGCCTTTCAGGAGATTTCAATTACCGGTATAACGATGCCGATAACAAAGCACAACTATTTTATTAATGATATTGAGGATCTAGCACCTGCCCTTCGCAATGCATTTAAAATTGCAAATAGTTGCAGACGAGGCCCTGTGCTTATTGATATTACAAAAGATGTCAATTCAGATAGCACAGATTTTGAACCTTCAAAACCACTAGCGCTAAAAGAAAAAATAAGAGCTTCGAGCAGTGAAATTATCTCGGTAGCAAATCTTATAAATAAAAGTGTTCGACCAATTATCTATTTTGGCGGTGGTGTTGTTGCGGCAGATGCAAAAGCAGAGCTTGCGGCACTACTAAAAAAGGCGGATATCCCAGCGGCACACACACTAATGGGAAGCGGAGTTTTAGAGAGTGAGCAAGAGCAGAATTTGGGTCTTATAGGAATGCATGGCTCATTTGTATCAAACAAAGCGGTTGATAAAGCAGATCTTGTTATAGCTCTTGGGACGAGGTTTAGCGACAGGGTTGCTTTAAATATGAGAAAATTTGCTAAAAACGCAAAGATTGTTCATGTCGATATCGACCCATGTGAGATAAATAAAAACATCCCGATTGATATGAGTATTGAGAGCGATGTAAAGCTGTTTTTATCAGATATAATAGATAATATCGAGCAGATAGATAGAAGTGGATGGATTTCTGATATTAAAGAGTGGAGCGGAAATAAAGCAGATAGAGTACCAGAAGATGCTGCTCTTCGCCCGGTCGATATAATTAATGCAGTTTCTAAAAATATGCAAGAAGGAAGCGTTTATGTAACCGATGTTGGCCAGCATCAGATGTGGGCAGCGCAGTTTTTAAGCTACCGCAAAGATGATAAGTTTATAACTAGTGGTGGGCTAGGTACTATGGGATTTGGATATGGTGCGGCGGTTGGCGCTTCGTTTGCCTGTCCAGAAAAGAGCATTATCCATTTCACAGGGGACGGTTCTTTTCATATGAACTTAGCGGAAATATCAACAGCAGTCTCGCACAATCTACCGATAATCTCGGTTGTATTTAACAATAAAAATCTCGGTATGGTATACCAGCTTCAAAAGATATTTTATGGAGAGAGATATATGGCAACTACCCCTATGCGTAAAACAAATTTTGCGAAAGTTGCAGAGGGTTTTGGCGCTAAAGGGTACGATGCGAGAACCATAGAAGAGTTTGAAAGCGCTTTTAAAGAGGCGTTAAAAGAAAAAGGCCCTGTTGTTATAAATTGCGAGATTTCAGGTGAAGAGCTTGTTCTTCCGATGATTCCGAGTGGCAAAACAGTCGATGATATAATAATAGATTAGAGGTATGTTATGAAAGAAAAACTTCACAAAGAGGTTATAAGTATTTTTGTAGATAATCAGGCAAACGTGCTAAGTCGTATTGTCAGCCTTTATGGAAGACGTGGGTTTAATATAGATTCGCTCACCGTTTCAGCAACTGATAATAGCGATATATCAAGAATTACTATTGTATTTGAGGGCACTGAACAGAGTATGCATCAGATATTAACTCAAACAAAAAAGCTTGAAGTAGTAAGAGATATATATACCTTGAAAAAAGAGAGCAGTCTTTTCCGGGAGCTGTTAATAGTTAAAATTGAAGTTGATAGTAATAAACGCTCATCTCTACGTGAGATAGTCGATATTTACCGAGGCAAGATAATAGATTTGTCAAACGAGAGCATGATAATCGAGCTTACTGGCGCACCTGAAAAGGTAGATGCTTTTATGAAGATGATAGAGGATTTCAAGGTAATTGAAATGTGTCGTACAGGTGTGACAGGTATGCAAAGAGGCAGTGAAGCACCGACTCTTTCAGAATAGTAGATAAGCTGGCGAGCACGGTTTTAATCGATAGTTAAACTCATGCTTTGTTAAAAGTAAGCTTTTTAGTTTTCATTCTACCTGTACTGCAGGTAGCTGTAATAGTTTATTAAAATTTAAATATATGGAGGACAGTTATGGTAAAAAAATATTATGAGCCCGATTGTAATTTAGGTCTTTTGGACGGAAAGACAGTATCAATTATAGGTTTTGGAAGTCAGGGGCATGCACATGCTCAAAATCTACACGAGAGTGGTGTAAATGTTGTTGTGGGACTTCGTCCATCTTCTCCGTCAGCTAAAGTTGCAGCTGATGCAGGACTTAAAGTAATGGGAGTTTCAGAGGCAGCGGCGGCTGGCGATATAATAATGATGCTTGTTCCAGACGAGCTTGCAGCTTCTATATACAACGAAGAGGTGCTTCCAAACCTTAAAGAGGGAAATGCACTTGCGTTTGCACACGGATTTAACATCCACTATTCACAGATAATCCCACCAGCGGACATAGATGTTATTATGATAGCGCCAAAGGGACCTGGACACACTGTTAGAAGCCAATATGTTGAGGGAAAAGGTGTTCCTTCACTTGTTGCAGTTCACCAAAACCCAACGGGCAGAGCTCTAGATTTAGCTCTTGCTTATGCGGCAGGTATAGGGGCTGGCAGAGCAGGAATTATCGAGACAAGCTTTAAAGAAGAGACCGAAACTGATTTGTTTGGTGAGCAAGCTGTTTTGTGCGGTGGTGTAACTGAGCTTATGAAAGCTGGATTCGATACCCTAGTTGAAGCTGGATACGAGCCTGAAATGGCATATTTTGAGTGTATCCACGAGATGAAGCTTATTGTAGATCTTATAAATTCTGGCGGATATGAGATGATGAGATACTCTGTTTCTAATACTGCTGAATATGGCGATTACAGAACAGGCCGCAGAATTATAACTGACGATACAAGAGCTGAGATGAAGAAAATTTTAAGAGAAGTTCAAGATGGTACATTTGCTTCTGAGTTTATCCAGGAAATGAACGCAGGAAATAGAGCGAAATTTATGGCTACTAGAAGAGTTGAGAATGAGCATCTACTAGTAAAGATAGGAAAAGAGCTTCGTCGAATGATGAGCTGGCTTAAAAAATAAAAACAGAATACAACAAAAAGCCCGAGGTTAATGCTTCGGGTTTAATGTTTTGGGAGGAATTTGAGTTGAAACTGAGAAGCGATAACGTTACAAAAGGAATTGAAAAAGCTCCGATGCGTAGCCTTTTTTACTCGATGGGATACACTAAAGAAGAGCTTGAAAAACCACTTATCGGGGTAGTCTCTGCATTTAGTGAAATAGTACCGGGGCATATCCATCTCGATAAACTAACGCAGGCTGTTAAAGCGGGAGTTTATGCGGCAGGTGGAACACCTATAACGATTCCAGCTATTGGTGTTTGTGACGGTATAGCGATGGGGCATATAGGGATGAGATATAGTCTTGCGAGCCGCGAGCTTATTGCGGATAGCGTTGAGACAATGGCGATAGCTCATGCGCTAGATGGTATGGTTTTAGTTCCAAACTGCGATAAAATAGTGCCTGCAATGGTGATGGCAGCAGTAAGGCTAAATATCCCTGCGATAGTATGTTCAGGTGGGCCTATGCTCGCTGGTAGTTTTTCAAATCAAGAGATCTCCCTATCTAAAATCTTCGAGGCAGTTGGTGCGCGTAAAGCTGGAATTATCGATGATAATGCGCTTACAGAGTACGAAGAGGGTTGCTGTCCAGGTTGTGGTAGTTGTGCTGGTATGTATACTGCAAACAGCATGAACTGTCTATGCGAGGCGCTCGGTATCGCTCTGCCAGGCAATGGAACAATTCCGGCTGTAGCAAGCGGTAGAACAAGACTTGCAAAGCAGTCTGGTGCGGCTATTATGGAGCTTATTCGCCGTGATATTAAAGCTCGAGATATAATAAACAAAGAGAGCATTGAGAATGCAATAACCTGTGATATGGCACTAGGGTGCTCATCGAACAGCGTTTTGCATATCCTTGCAATAGCAAACGAAGCAGGGGTTGATTTAACCCTTGAAAAATTCAACGAGATATCGGAAAAAACTCCGAATTTATGCCACTTAGCACCAGCAGGTCCATATCACATGCAAGATCTTGCTGCATCAGGCGGAGTTTATGCTGTTATGTCGCAACTAAAGGAGAGAAATCTTCTAAACCTCGATTGCCAAACAGCGGGCGCGATACCGTTATCTGAGGTATTGAAGTACAGCAACATTAAGAATGAAAATGTTATACGTCCAATAGGTAATCCATATAGCGAAAATGGAGGTCTTGCAATTTTGTTTGGCAATTTAGCTCAGAATGGCTGCGTTGTAAAGCGGAGTGCTGTTGATGCAGCTATGCTAAAACACGAAGGTCCTGCAAAGGTTTACAACAGCGAGGAAGATGCTATAAGCTCAATTTATGCAGGAGAGATAAAAGCTGGAGATGTTGTAGTTATCCGCTATGAGGGTCCAAAAGGCGGGCCTGGTATGCGTGAGATGCTATCGCCAACTTCTGCACTAGCCGGCATGGGACTAGATAAGTCGGTAGCGCTTATAACCGATGGTAGATTTTCCGGTGCAAGTCGCGGTGCATCTATCGGACACATATCGCCAGAAGCTGCAGAGGGCGGAAATATAGCGCTTATAGAAGATGGTGATATAATAAAAATTGATATTAACAATTATTCAATTGAACTTGAAGTTGATGAAGCCGATCTTGAAAATCGCAGAAAAACACTTGTTAAAAGAGAGCCTAACGTTAAAACAGGCTGGCTTTCAAGATATTCTGTTTTAGTTGATTCAAGTGATAAGGGCGCTGTAATGAAAAAAGTTTTTTGATAATTAACACTAGCAAAGCAACAAAAAAATTGATTTTTTTGCAAAAAAGTTTGAAAATGTAACCCAAATGTAACCTTAGTTGTGATATAGTATAGATATGTTCAGTATTATATTGAGCATGTGCTGATTTTCTAATATTTAGAGTGGCACAATTACATAACAATCTTCTTTCACTCTATGCAACTTGGTTGCACCCCTCCCGAACTGTCACTTGGGAGGGGATTTTTTTGTCTTAAAAGAGTGTGAGCGTGCACTAAAAACTCTTTTAGTGCAAAAAAATAGTATTTTATTAAGACCTATGAAGTTTTGGTTAATGCTCGCTATAAAAAGCGATAGATATTATTAAAGTAGTGTTTGTGCAATAATGCATATTTATGCAACAATATTAATAAAAATTCATCATAAATGCTATTTTGATTTTTTACTATTTGTGGTAAAATAATTTAGTAAAAATAAAATACAAATTAACTATTGGATTTTGAAAATACAATTATCCAAAATTTTGTATAAAGTTAGGAGATATTTATGAAAATCAAAGATTTTGGTGTTGAGATTTGGATGAACGCATATGAAAATAGCTGTACTTTAAATCTTGCAGAGACATGTGTTGAATCGATAACTGTTAAAGAGGTTTTAGAGATGGCAGGGGACAAGGGGGAGTTTTATAGCTCGCTTTTAAACCTAAAGCTGACTTATGGAGATATCGAAGGATCTACAGGATTGCTTGATGCAATATGCTCGCTATATGAAAATCAATCACATAAAAATATCTCGGTAACCCATGGCGCAATAGGTGCAAATGGACTTACATTTTTAACCCTTGTTGAGCGTGGAGATAAAGTTATTTCGGTACTGCCAACCTACCAGCAGCACTATTCGATTCCAGAGTCAATCGAAGCGGATACGCATATTTTAAGATTAACACCAGAGAATGGCTGGTTGCCAGACCTTGAAAAACTTGCAGAGATGGCAACTGCAAATACAAAGCTTATCTGCATAAATAATCCAAACAATCCATCAGGGTCAGTTATGGATAAAGAGTATCTCTTAAAGATAGTTGAAATAGCGAGAAAATGCGATGCATACCTTCTCTGTGATGAGGCATACAGAGGTCTTACCCATACAGGCGAGAGTTTTACAGAGTCTGTTGCAGATCTTTATGAGAAAGGGATATCAACTGCTAGTATGTCGAAAACATTTTCAGCGGCTGGAGTTCGTCTTGGCTGGATTGCAGGACCTTGTGAATTTATAGAAAAAGTTTCAAAACAGCGCGACTACCATGTTATAAGCGTTTCAGGACTTGATGATAAAATGGCAACTCTTATCTTACAAAACAAAGATAAAATGCTTAAAAGAAACCTTGAAATATGCAATACAAATGCAAAGATCTTGAAAGATTTTGTAGACAATGAAGAGCTAATCGACTATGTTCCACCAAAAGGTGGGACAACTGCGTTCTTAAAATATAACTTTGATATGAAATCGAAAGATCTCTGTATCGACTTGTTAAATGAAACTGGTGTTTTATTACTGCCGGGTTCAGCGCTTGATGTTGAAGGATATCTTCGAATAGGGTACTGCAACAACACTCAGATAATAAAAGACGGTCTTGCAAAGTTTAAAGTTTATCTAAATAAATATAGAAGCGAGGCAAAGTAGATGTCGTTTACAAAAGAAGATGTTTTAAAAGCATACGAAAAAATAAAAGGATACATAAGAAAAACACCGCTTGAAGAGAGCTACTATCTTGGCGATAAAGATCAAAAGGTGTATTTTAAGCTTGAGAGCACTCAGCGAGCTAAGAGCTTTAAGATAAGAGGTGCTTTAAATAAAATGCTATCTCTCTCAGATGCGGAAAAGGCAAAAGGTGTTGCTACTGTGTCTAGCGGAAACCACGGGAGCTCTGTAAGCTATGCAGCGTCGCTACTTGGTATTGATAACGTTAAAATTATAGTTCCACAAAACACTCCTAAAAGCAAAGTTGAAAAAATTGAGTATTTTGGTGGAGAAGCACTTATAATGGGTGAAGATTACGACAAAGCGCATGCCCTTGGAATGGATTTTATAAATAACAGCGGTATGACATTTGTTGATGCTTACTATGATGATCCGTTCATCTATGCAGGTCAGGGAACTGTTGCTGTGGAAATTTTAGAGCAAAACCCTGAAATCGATACGATAGTAGTGCCAATAGGTGGCGGCGGACTTATAACTGGTATAGCGGTTGCTGCAAAAGGGATAAAGCCTTCAGTTAAGATAATTGGTGTGCAAACTGCGGCGTGTCCTGCTATGTGGGCATCTTTTAAAGATAAGACTTTTTATCCGGAATACCCAATAGATGAGTCGGTCTGTGATAGCTTACTTGGTGGTGTTGGCCTGCTTTCGTATGAAATGCTCCCTGATTATATCGATGATCTGATTGTTGTTTCAGAGGAGAGTATCTGTAAAGCAACTGCATTTATGGCAAAAGAAGAGAAGTTTATTGCTGAGGCTGGAAGCTGCACAACTATAGCCGCTTTAAATGAATACCCTGAAAAATTTACCGGTAAAAATATAGCGCTAGTTATTTCAGGAGGAAATATAGATGGCTCGCTTCTAACTGAAATTCTGTCAAAATATTAGAGGACTTTATGGACTACCTATCGTTTGAAAAAAGCTACGAAAAAATTGAAAGTCAGATTTTAGAGCTTAATAGTTATCTTTATAATAATCCTGAAATTGGCGGAGAAGAGGATAAAAGCATCAGTGCACTTATAGATTTTTTGCAAGGGTACGGATTTGCGATTGAAACCGACTATGCAAACGTTAAAAATGCGTTTCGTGCAGTATATAAAAGTGATAAACCAGGTGCGGTTGTAGCTATTATTGCAGAACCAGATGCACTGCCAAATATCGGACACGGCTGCGGACATAACCTAATCTCTTCTATTGCGGTAGCGGCGGCTGTAACTGCGCGTGAAAGGGTTTTGAAGTTTGGTGGAGAGGTATCTCTTTTCTGTACACCGGGCGAGGAAAATCTCTGCACTAAGATAGATATACTCCAAAACGGTGGTTTTGATGGTGTTGATATAGCGATTATGGCACACCCATTTAACCGGAATATAAGCAGTGGTAGAACTCTTGCGATAGAGTCGCTACAGATTGACTTTTTCGGACGTAGTGCACACGCAGGACTTGAGCCCGAAAAGGGGATAAATGCGCTTGATGCAGCAGTCTGTTGCTATAATTTAATCGCAACAGGCAAGCAATATTATAAAGATAGCAACATCTATGGTATCATTTCAAATGGCGGTGAGAAGGCTAGCGTTATCCCAGATAAAACTTCGCTTAAATATCTCTGCCGCACAAAAAGTTATAGCGAACTCAAGCTTGTGCGAGCTTTTATCGAACAATCTGCAGATGCGGCCGCAAAAGCTACAGGTTGTAGCGTTCGCGTTTGGAATAATGAACCTACAAACAAAGATATGCAGACAAATAAAACCCTATCTGATATTTTTAATAAACATATTAAGGCTATCGGAGATATTGATATGGCAGCTGAAGATACAAACGGCTCGACCGATATGGGGGATTTGAGCTATATCGTACCTGCAATTCATCCATGGGTCGCTATTACAGATAAAGACACAGCTCTCCATA
>CAYJGP010000019.1:15924-22253 GCA_964369435.1 uncultured Oscillospiraceae bacterium
GAAGATTTTGCAAACCTAACCCAGATGGAGCAGGCAAAGTTGATGATTAAGAGTGCGAGTTTAGCACTTGCGGCAACTGCGAGAGAAGTTTTAGAGAATGATGATGTTTTAGCAAAGATAAAAAATGAGTTTTTAGATATGCAAAGTATGTATAAGTGAAATATAAAGTGTATATAAAAAGAGTAGATGTTTAATGTGCATCTACTCTTTTTTGTGATAATAAATCTGATTAATAGATGTAAAACAATAATAATTTAATGATAAACATTAAAAAATTATTGACATTTTATAAAATGTGGTACATAATAAAGAAAAGAGAGGTGTAGAATGAAAAGTTTAAACAATCTATTGAGTAAAAAAACAGCACAGAATCTTTCGGCTTTCATGGTGGCTATCTGCAATATATTGATTGGTGTGTTGATTATGGTGTTTGTACTATCGTTATTCGGTAGACTTCAATACAATTTGATAACACCGACAGATGACTACCCCGATGCAATATATGCTGAGGAAGATCATGATTTTTCAAGTAGGTTTTTAACGGTATCTGCAAATGATGAACTGCGTATCATAACAAAATCCACGGATGGTAAGATAGATATTGTAACTTATATAGCGGTTGTTTTGATGTTTGCGTTGCAGACTATCCCAATGGCGGTTGCTTTCTTTTTCTTATCGAGAGTTTTTGTAAATGTTGCAAAAGGTGAGATATTTATAAAGAAAAATGCAAACTACATCCTCTGTTTTGGAATTATTCAAGCGCTTTTAGCGGTTTTACTGCCTTTTTTAAAACTATTAATAGTGTTTGTAGTTAATATGGTTGTGGAAGATTCTATCCATATATCAGCAGGCAGTGAGATGCTAAACCAGTTAATTCCAGCAGTTGCATTTATGGTTGCCGCTTATATAATAAGCTACGGAGTTGACCTTCAAGATGAGGTGGACAGCACATTATGATTATAATAAGACTCGACAGGGTGCTTGCTGACAGAAAGATGAAACTCAATGACCTAGCAGAAATTGTTGGTATTTCTAATGTGAACTTATCGATTTTGAAAACAGGTAAGGTGCGTGCAATCCGCTTTTCAACGCTTGATGCTATCTGCAAAGCGCTAAAATGCGAAGTAGGCGAGATACTTGAGTATGTTGATGAGGATGAAATATAGGCAATAAATAATTAAAAGCTGTACTAAATAAGTACAGCTTTTTGTTAGTTTAAATTAGTAGTGCTATATTTTTTTGCTGTTAGCAAACCAATGCTTTGTATTGTTTGCAATTTTCACAAGCATTAGCATAACAGGCACTTCAACAAGTACTCCAACGATTGTTGCGAGTGCAACTGGGCTGTCTGTTCCAAAAAGTGCTATTGCAACTGCTACTGATAGCTCAAAAAAGTTTGAGGCACCAATCATTCCAGCAGGTGCTGCAATATCGTGGGGGAGTTTAAATATCTTTGATGCAAAGTACGCTATAAAGAATATTAGAAATGTTTGGATAATTAGAGGTATTGCGATTAGGGCGATATGAACAGGATTTTCAAGGATAACACTGCCCTGAAATGAGAATATAAGGGTAAGTGTTAGGAGAAGACCTATTATTGTAACATTTGAAAATTTTGGAATAAATGACTTTTCAAAATACTCAACACCACGTCGTTTAGTAATTATGCTTCTTGTTAAAACGCCTCCGAGCAATGGTATAACAACAAAGAGGACGACCGAGAGGATAAGTGTATCCCACGGAACAGATACTCCAGAAACACCGAGCAAAAATGCGACAATCGGTGTAAATGCAATAAGAATGATAAGGTCATTTGTAGCAACTTGAACAACTGTGTATGCGGGATTTCCCTTTGTTAGATGACTCCAGACAAACACCATAGCGGTACAAGGAGCAGCGCCAAGTAGGACAGCACCTGCGAGATAGTCAGTTGCGAGGTCAGGCGTTATAAACCCTTTGAATAAAACGAAAAAGAATAGATAAGCGATGCCGAACATAGTGAATGGCTTAATAAGCCAGTTTGTAACCCATGTGATGAAAAGACCCTTAGGGTTTTTAGATACATTTCGAACGCTCTGAAAATCGACCTTCATCATCATAGGGTAGATCATAAGCCAGATTAATATAGCAATCGGTATTGAAACGTTTGCATATTCAAAGTTTCCTAAAAACTCAGGGATTGCTGGCAGAAATCTGCCTATTAAAACTCCTACAACCATGCAGATAACAACCCATACGGTTAAATATCTCTCAAAAAAACCAATTCCCGACGCTTTTTGTTTTTCCATAATAGTCTCCTTTGTTGACAGATATTGAGGTGTAATCGGTACTAATTAAATTGCTACAATTACAAATCAATAATTTTTGATATGAATTTATTATATGCAGAGTTTACAAAGTTGTCAATAGTTAAATCAATATTTTTTGATTTATTTTTTTGAAATATAAATATTATGAAAAATTTTAGCTATGCAACTGACAAATAGTACAAAATAATTTGATAAATTTTGATAACTAAAACTCTGCAAAATAGTAAAAAATCTGATATAATCATTAAAAGGAGTGATAATGATGATAATTGATTTTAGAAGTAGGCCTCCATTTAAAAGCTACGCTACAAATACGCTTTTATTTCCACGTAAAACTGATATAGATTTTGCGCCAGGCGAAGAAATTCCAGCGCTAAATAAGTACTCAGGGGAGATGGAATCTGCAAGAAAATGCGATATGGGGCTATATTTTGAGGAGAGGGCAAAAGCAGGAATTGATATAGCTGTTGTCCACGGTAGACAGAGTCTTACCGATGGATTTGTGCCAAACTCTGAAATTGCAGAGCTTTTAGAGCTATATCCTGATAAGTTTATAGGGTTCGGAGCGCTTGATTTGCAGAAACCAAACAGCTGGAAAGAGGAGATTGTGCGTTGTAAATCCTATGGGTTTAAGGGGATTTCTATAGAACCTGGGTATAATCTGCCGCCTATGTATTTCGATGATCCACTTCTTGAAACCATCTATGAAGAATGTATCGAGCATAATCTTGTAATCTCGCTTACTTCAAGTGTTTTTGTAGGCCCTGATATAAGCTATACCGACCCTGTTCATATTCAGCGGGTTGCAAATAAATATAAGACACTTAAAATCGCTGTTGACCATGGGTGCTGGCCTTATGTTGCTGGTATTCTCGGTATATCACTTATCTGTCCAAATATCTACCTATATCCTGATTTTTATGGGTATATTCCAAATATGCCTTTTGCAGAAGAGTTTGTTAAAGCAGCAAACTACTATCTGGAAGATAGATTTATATTTGGTAGCGGTTACCCAATTCGCTCGATGATTCAGGCAGTTGAGCAGTTTAAAAATTGCAACTTCCGCCCGGAAATAATCGATAAACTTATGTATCACAATGCAAAAAAACTTTTAAATATTTAGATTTTTGAATATTTAAAACAAAACTAATAGGTTAAAGCTATGGGTCTGATGCTCATAGCTTTTTTGTTTGTGAAAAATTTAAAAACCTATTGACAATTATTCTAAATGATATTAAAATGATATCACAATAATATTTTTTAGGAGGATTATAATATGCAAGAGAAAGTTTTAAAAGCGAAAAGCGGGTTACCGGTTTTGATAGCTATACTATTATCATATATTATAGCGGTTGTAGGAATAGTATTTTGCGCAATAAGTCTTGATAGTGGAGGCAGCGTAGTCGCTACAGTATCGATGATTGCTTGCATTATTTATATTTTATTTGGTTGGATTTTGTTTTTAGGACTTAAGCTATTGCAACCGCAAGAAGCGCTTGTTCTAACTCTTTTTGGAAAATATATAGGAACACTTAAAGGTGCTGGTTTCTATTATGTACACCCGTTTTGCTCAGCTCAAAACCCAGCGGCAAAGACAAAGCTTCGACAAAGCGGCGATGTTTTGACTACCGATACAAGAGCATCTATAACTACAGGGACACAGACATCTGCTTCAGTTGATTTGGGAATTGCGAATAAAAAAATATCCCTTAAGGCTATGACACTTAGCAACAACAAACAGAAGATTAACGACTATCTTGGAAATCCAGTTGAAATTTCAATTGCAGTTATTTGGAGAGTTGTAGATACTGCGAGTGCTGTCTTTAATGTTGATAACTACAAAGAGTTTCTCTCTATTCAGTGCGACAGTTCACTTCGCAATATTGTAAGGCTATATCCTTATGATGTTTCGCAAAATGTTGATACAACCGGCGACGGTGCTCCTGATGAAGGTTCACTTCGAGGCTCGAGTGAAGTTGTTGCTGAGAGGATAAAAGAGGAGATTATGAGTAAAGTGCAGGATGCGGGAATTGAGATAGTTGAAACTAAAATAACCTATCTTGCTTATGCTTCTGAAATCGCGGCGGCTATGCTTCAAAGACAACAAGCGACTGCTCTAATTGATGCAAAAAAACTTATAGTTGACGGTGCTGTTGGAATGGTTGAGATGGCGCTTGAAAAGCTTGATGAGAGCGGCAGAGTTGAGCTTGATGAAGAGCGTCGTGCGGCGATGGTATCGAATTTATTGGTTGTTTTATGCGGAAATAAAGATATTCAACCGATAGTTAATTCCGGAACACTTTACTAATATGGAAAATAAAAAACAACTGCCGCTCAGGCTATCAAAAAAACTATATGAAGCGATCGCAAGCTGGGCACAGGACGATTTCCGCTCGATTAACGGACAGATTGAGTATCTACTTACAGAATGTGTGAAACAACGAAAAAAGAATGGGAAATCAGTTCCACATAAACTTGATGAAGAGATTGAAATTGATATTGAGTAGCAAAAGTCCCCCTTCAATTTGGGGGATTTTTGTTTTTTTATATTATCAAACTTGTTTTTATGAGTGGGTATTGTAGTTGTGTTTTATAAGACTTATGCGCAACGCCCGCACCAAAACGCATTTATGCGTTTTGCGACCACAAGGTGGTCGCATGCCGCTTAAAATAAGCGGCGGTGCAGGCGCTGGCGTAGCAAGAACACTTAAAATGAACTGGAATAAGTATGTAATTAATTAAAGCAGATTACTTACTACAGTGAAATTTCAAGCAAAAAATATGATACTTACCATCAAAATCAATGTGGATGCTTTGTATCTTACTTGTTAGCTATGTTTTTATTAAATCCATCTATTGAAGTTAAAATGGAAGATGAGTATTTAGCGATTAAAAGATGTAGAATCGATAGTGAAATCAGTAAATTAATACAGAAATGATTGTTTTATCATCTTTAGTAGCACTTAAATATAAAAAAATGATAAATGCATAAAACTGTGTTGACTTTTACTGCTGAGTAATGTAAAATTTGATTTGCGAATGATTTGCAAATTTTTTTATGGAGGAATTAAATTGTCAAAATATAATACTATACAA
Source organism: uncultured Oscillospiraceae bacterium (assembly GCA_964369435.1). Lineage (GTDB taxonomy): Bacteria > Bacillota > Clostridia > Oscillospirales > Ruminococcaceae > CAYJGN01. The sequence continues at coordinate 21,330 of CAYJGP010000019.1, forward strand.
CGCGGTCAATTAGAGAAGCTTTTTTTTGAAAACATCCACATTCCGCTATCAGCAAAGCAGATTCACAGCAAACTGCCACAAATGAGTATAAGCACTATCTATAGAAATCTGAACAGTATGCAAAAAGATGGTCTGATTTCTTCTAGAAAAACAGCTAGTAACGAAAAAATTTTTCAATATCTAGACCCATGCAGCTGCAGTGGCATAGTGCATCTCATCTGCGAAGGGTGCGGAACAGCCTACCATATTGATAAAAATATTTCGAAGTTGCTTATTGATGTCGCAAAAGATGATGTAGGCTTTACCATTAGCCAAAAGAATATTACGCTATATGGTATATGTAAAAATTGCAATTAAAGGGGAAAAAGATGAAAACAATAAAGAGAATTCTAACGATAATACTTGCGATTTCGCTTACTTTTGCACTTGTAGCTTGTGGTGATAATGGAGCAGCTGGCGAAAGTTCACAAGATGGCGAGGGTGCAAAAGTAGATATCGTTGTTACAACATTTCATATTTACGATTGGGTAAAAAATATCATAGGTGATGATAATGAAAATATAAACCTACAAATCCTTCTAGATACTGGCGTAGATTTCCACAGCTATCAGCCGTCGACAAAAGATATAGCTGATATTATGAACGCCGATTTGTTTATATATAATGGCGGTAGTTCAGATTTTTGGGTTGGGGAGCTTTTAGAAGAGCCGTTAAATGAAAACCTTGTTTCACTAAATCTTATGGACAGTATTGAAGATAGACTTTTAGTTGAAGAGGTTGTTGAGGGAATGGAAGCACACGACCACTCAGATCACGATCACGCTGAAGACGATCACGACCACGCAGAAGATGATCACGACCACGCTGAAGATGATCACGACCACCCTGAAGATGAGCACGAGGACGCTGAAGATGAGCACGACC
>CAYJGP010000020.1:0-16558 GCA_964369435.1 uncultured Oscillospiraceae bacterium
AGAGAAAAATTGTTATAGCCGATACAGAAGCTGCTTGCTTTGCCGACCGATTTATTCCGGTATTGTCATATATAGATGTTTTAAAGGTAAATGAGGTGGAGCTTGTAGCGCTTGCTTCATCGCTTGGTTGTAGCGATGACTCTGATACCGAGAAGATGGCAGAAGCGATTATAAATAGCGGTGTTTTGGAGCTTTTTATAACGCTTGGCGAGCGCGGTGTTTACTATACAAATGGCGAAAAAAGCTTTTTTAGAGATGCTATCAATATAGAAAAAATAGCAAGCACAAACGGTTCTGGTGATGCATTTTCAGCGGGTTTATGCTATGCTTATGCAAATGATTGCGATTTAGATAGCATAATAAAAATATCGTCTCTTTTCTCGAAAGAGGTTTTACAAAATGAAAAGGGATTTTTCACAGAGGTTTTAAACAGTGAACTTTTAGAGGCTTTAGATTAATTAACAGCTTTTGCGATTGTAAATAGAAAATCTAATACCAAAATACGCAGCTATTTAGCTGGTTTAATCGTTAAAGGCTGTGATAGAGTTTTATGGAATATACAGATAAATCATAGCGGTTTGCTAAAGTAAAATTAAACTTTGTTTTTATATAAGCCAAAGCCTTGATTATTTTATCTTGATTAGCTATCAAGAATAGTTGTCATAAAAAGGTCGCTCAATAAAAACTTGACAGTTGCAAAAGGCAAATTGTATCAAAAAAGATGCGAACTATAAAGTTTGCATCTTTTTAAGTTATATCTCTTCTTTTGAGTAGCGCTATATTGTGGTAGTCGCTAGTCATTGCTTAGGAATTTTTTATAGCTTTTATCGATAAGAAATGCACCGAGTGGAGCGGTGATAACAATTGAAATAACGGCTACTGTGAGGATAATTTCGCCACCGGGGATTCCTGATGCAAGAGGAATAGAGCCTATAGCAGCTTGAACTGTTGCTTTTGGAAGGTAGGCGAAAATGCAGAAGATGCGCTCTTTTGCAGTTAGATTTGTGCCGATTAGAGAGAGCAAAACTCCGAGTGAACGCGCAAGGAGTATAAATATTAATAGAAAAATAACAGAACTGCTTGCAGCAAGAGCGTATTTTAAATCAACAGTAGCGCCAACAAGGACAAATAGAAATATTTCAGCTCCGTACCAGATTTTTGAGCATTTTAGCGCTAGTCTGTCGGTCACCTGCTTTCGTTGTCTATTCATAGATATTCCCATAAAGATAACGGCGATAAGCGCAGAGAACGTAAAGGGGAGATGCTCTTCTATTCCTACGAGCAAAAATGAGGTGCCAAAAAATATTGCGATTTTGGCGGTATCTCTGATATGGAAGTGTTTAAATATAGTTATTAGTATATACCCCAAAACGATCCCTAAAAGTCCGCCTAGAAGAATTGATACAGGGATATCGATAAACGAGGTGAAATCAGCAGAACCAGTTTGATTAAGGGATAGAAATGTTGAGAAAACAACTATAACAAAAATATCGTCAATCGATGCGCCAGCAAGCATAAGTTGAGGTATGCTCTTTGAAACTCCATACCCCTCATCGATAATACTAAGCATCTTTGGAACAACTACCGCAGGTGAAACAGCAGCCACAACGGCGGCCAAAAGAGCTGCTTGAATTAAAGGAATACCGAGTATTATAGGGGCTAGAATGATTGTGGCACTCATCTCGAAAATCGCTGGTATAAAGCAGATTAAAACAGCTGGACGACCAACTTTTTTAAGGTCTGATATGTTGAGCGTTAAACCGACCCTTGCAAGAACAACAATCAATGCCACGGTGCGAATTTCAGCTGATATCGCTAGTATTGTTTCATCAAGCATGTCTAAACAGTAGGGTCCTAGCAGTATCCCAACTAAAAGCATACCTATTAACGGTGGTAGGTGTAGCTTTTTGCATAAAAATCCTGCGAGAAGACCGAGCAATATGATAAGTGATAGGCTTAAAATCATAAAAACCTCCAAAAATTTCTACTTACATTATACCTACAACAACAGAAAATAACAATTTTTATTTTTTTGAGAAGTTATGGTATAATATAATAAATATACAAAACAGACAAAGTGGTAAATAATAGGTCGGAATGAATAGCCTTGGTATGTGAAACTTTGAATTTCACAATGAAGCATACAAAGCAGTTGCATTTTAATATGGCTTACTTAATTTATGCTTTTTTAGACTAATTTAAAAGTGAGGAGATGGTAGTATCAATAAAAATATAGAGAAACTAAATAAAAAGACAAAAGATCTGCCGAAATCTCCAGGCGTTTATATTATGAAAGATAAAAACGGCGAAATAATCTATATTGGCAAGGCGAAAGTGCTAAGAAATAGAGTTTCAAGCTATTTTAGACTAGTTTCAAAGCTGTATGGCAAAACCAAAAAGATGGTGGATTCGGTTGAGGATTTTGAATATATCGTTGTGAACTCTGAAAAAGAGGCGCTAATCCTTGAGTGTTCGATGATAAAGAGGCATAAGCCGAAATACAATATTCTTCTAAAAGACGATAAAGGTTACTCATACATTAAAATATCAAACGATATGTTTCCAAGGATAACGGGTGAGCTTCAAAAGGTGGGCGCTGGCGAATATATAGGGCCTTTTATGTCGGCTTTTATAACGAGACAGACAGCTGAAGAGGTGAACAAAGCGTTTAAGCTTCGTACCTGTAAAAGAGTATTTCCAAGAGACTTTAAAAAAGAGCGTCCATGTTTAAACTATTTTATCAAGCGGTGTGTTGGCGTTTGTAAAGGTGATGTATCGCTAGAGGATTACACGCAAGCAATAGAGCAGGCGAAAATCTATATGAAGATGGGAGCGAAAGAAAGTATTGAATATCTTCGTGAACAGATGGAGTCTGCTGCAGAAAACTTAGAATTTGAACGTGCTGCAAAGCTTCGTGATAGAATTTCTGCAATCGAGAAAAGCAATGAACGACAGAGCGTTTTTTGTAAAAGCCACCCAAATGCCGACTTTATTGGGATTGTTTCCGACAAAACAAGACTTAATGTTTCAGTTTTGAAATTTAGGGCAGGTGCACTTTGTGATAAACTCGATTTTTCGTTTAATAGTGATGAAAACGACTTTGAAGAGACTGCAACTGAGTTTTTAGAGAGATATTATATCGACTTAGCTGACCTGCCAAAAGAAATATTTATAAATAGAGAGCTACCGCTTTTTTCGCTGCTCTCGGAGGTTTTATCTGAAAAAGCTGGTAGAAAGGTAATTATATCTACACCTGTGAGAGGTGAACTGATTGAGCTTGTTGACATGGCAACTAAGAATGCAGCTGCCGCACTATCTCATGCAACAACAAAAAGAGATGATAAAGAGATAGCGGCACTTGATGAATTAAAAGTAGCGGCTGGGCTTTCTAAAACACCTGCATATATTGAAAGCTATGATATAAGTAATCTAGGTGATAGCTCAATTGTTGCGGGGATGGTTGTATTTAAAGACGGAAAGCCGTTTAAGAAGAATTATAAAAAATTTAAGATAAGAGACACAGAAACAGCAGATGACTATGCATCGATGCGTGAGGTTATTCGCCGAAGGTTTTCAAGGTATAAAGAGGGAGATAAAGACTCAGGATTCGCGACATTACCTGACCTTCTGCTTATAGATGGTGGAAAAACGCATCTTTCGGCAGTAAAAGAAGAACTTTTGAGCTTAGGTCTTGATATCGAAGCGTTCGGCATGGTTAAAGACTCGAAGCACAGAACAAGAGGGCTTGTGGGAGATAGCGGCGAACTTTCTCTCACCAAGAGCAAAAGGGCGTTTAACCTGCTAAATGCAATACAAAACGAGGTTCACCGTTTTGCGATAACCTATCAGCGGAGCACTCGAAATAAATACCTTAAATCTTCTATTACAGAAGTTGCTGGAATTGGTGAGAAAAGGGCAAGAGCATTATTTTTGAAGTTTAAAACGATAAAAGCGATGAAAGAAGCAACGATAGATGAAATTGCTGCAGTCGCTGGTATGGATAGAAGCTCCGCAGAGCGCCTTTGTAGCTATTTTAAAGGTGAGGGCGGTGAATAATCTGTTTGCTTGTATTTGGTTTCTGTGGAAACAAAGCTTTTAATGAGACTATTTGTGAAAATATTGGTTAATTGAGTTGACTGCTTTGAAAGATAGTAATCGGATATTCATATTTATTTCTTTGGAAACAAATATTTACAACGCTGTTTTATAAGCTAAAGACTGTCTTTCAAAGAGGTAAGCATAATTTTTCTCTAAAATGCTTATAGTTTTTGATTTTAGTATGCTGCATGGTTAATTTGTTTTAATCAGCACTGATATGTATTATTATTTTATGATATGCTCTAAATAGTTTACATGGAAACTAAATTACTTGGTATTTATTTATGTGTTTAATATTAACATATCCTCATGTATGTTTACGCAGAAACTAAATTATTTAGTATTACTTGAAATATTTAATATTAGCATGTTCCTGTGAATGTTTACACGGAAACTGTTCTTGTGAGTTTCAGGTGTTAATAACATACTTAAGTTTTTAGTTTAAAGTCTATAAAGAAAAGGTGCGGAGAGTTATGAAGGTTATAACAGGTATTGCGAAGGGCGTTTCCCTAGTAGCGCCACAGGGGGAAGAGGTGCGGCCGACTTCTCAAAGGGTTAAAGAAGGTGTTTTTTCTGCAGTTCAGTTTATTGTTTCTGGTGCAGCTGTGCTTGACCTTTTTTCTGGAAGTGGTCAAATTGGAATTGAGGCGCTTAGCAGAGGGGCGAAAAGCGCTGTATTTGTCGAGACGAGAAAAGAGAGTATTCAAGCTATAAAAACAAATTTATCAGCAACTAAACTTTGCGATAATGCGAAAATTGTGAGTTGTGATGTCAATAAGTTTGTTTTGGAATGTAGTGAAAAATTCGATATAATTTTTCTCGATCCGCCATATTTTTACAAAAACACAGAAACAATTTTAATTAATAGTGGAAATTTGGTATCAAATAGTGGTATAATAATTTGCGAAACAGATAGTAAAGAAACTTTGCCGCAAGAGCTATCTAATAATTTTCGGTTATTTCGACAATATAAACACGGTAGAGTTTTAATAACAAGTTATAAGAGTGAGGAAGATTAGATTATGAAAGCAGTATGTCCTGGTAGTTTTGATCCGATAACAGTAGGTCATTTGGATATTATAAAAAGAGCATCAAAAATGTTTTCACAAGTTGTAGTAGTTGTGCTTTTGAATCCAAAAAAGCAAGGGCTGTTTACCATAGCTGAGAGGGTGGACCTTGTAAATACTGTTATAAAGAATGAAGGTCTTGAAAATGTTATTGTAGATAGCTATAATGGGCTTCTTGCTGATTATATGATGCAAAAGGACGCAAAGGTAATAGTTAAAGGTCTTCGAGCACTTAGTGATTTTGAATATGAATTTCAGATGGCGCTTGTAAATAAAAAGCTAAATCCCGATGTTGAGACGGTTTTTATAACAACTGCTCTGAAAAATATGTATTTAAGTTCGAGTATAGTTAAAGAGCTATCCGAATTTGATTGCGATATATCGGAATTTGTTCCGAAAGTAATAAGCGAGCGAATTAAATCAAGACTTAACAAAAAAGGAGAATAATTATGACAATCGAAGAAATTTTAGACAGGCTTGACGATACCCTTGATGATGCTTGGTCTCTTCCTCTTTCAGGTGGAAGAATCGTTATTGATGTTGATAAAATCCGCGAATATCTCGATGATGTTCGACTAAATCTCCCAACTGAGATAAAACAGGCGAAGGCTATAGTTGCAGATAGAAGTGAGATTATTACAGCTGCAAGAAGAGAGGCTGACGGAATTGTTGAGAAGGCAGAGCAGAGAGCGCAGCGATTGATCGATAGTGAAGAGATTGTGAAACAAGCAACCCTCAAGGCTAATGAGATTGTGCTTGCAGCAACGACAAAAGCGCGTGAGATAAAGCAAGCTTCGGTTGAATACAGTGAGAATGCAATGAAGAGAGCGGAGGATGTTCTGCTATCAAGCTATAACGATATAAAATCAATTAGAATTGCTCTTCGCAAAAAGCCAACCGAGGGCGAAGGACAGTAGAGTGCTTTTACAGTTTAAATTATTGTGTGCTTAAATAGAGGTTGTTTAAAATGTGACCTTTTAATTTTATCAGCCGTGAAGAATTTGAATAGAGAAAAGATTTTGTGCATGAAACATTGATATATCTCGAGTGTGAGGTTTTAAAAGCTTAATTGATATACAAGCTAAAAGCAATATCATACGGTGTATGGCATAGAAGGATTTTTTCACAAAGAAGAAATTGTACTTATATTAAAATTGTTATTTTGGGGCAGATGAAGTTTTGTTTTTGAAGAAACTATTTATTGTTTTGGAATTTGCAAAAACGATAGATGATGTTTTGGAAAACGCTATGGAAGATTTATCCCCGTTATCTTATGATCCATCCGATACTAGGATTTCAGGTGAGATGAAAAGCTATTTAGATATTTGCTGTATCATAATGACTAAGGAAAAAATATCATAAAGACAAATTTAAAAACACAGTGTTACCTTTTAAGATAGCGCTGTGTTTTTTTCTGCGACAAAAGGATTATTATAAAACATATAAGCTCAAACCTCTGTGTACTTGCTTGGTTTGAGCTTTTTCGTTGTGAAATAAAGTTGTTGTTATTTTTGTTGAACTTAAATAGATCTAATTATGTCGCCTACCCGTATGCTGCACAGTGTGTGGTATAAAGTTTTTAATAAATGGAGTTGTTTTTAATCTTTAGTTTTATTAATGGGTGTGATTATTTATAAAAGATGCAATGTCATCTATAACTTCGCTTGAAACGGTGTTTTTCACTTCATATTCGCTTAAATCCTGTTTGCCAGATGTCGGCATCATTAGGTGATTTAAGTTTTCATAAAGATGAAATTCTGCAAGGTCATTTCCTTGCAACGCTGTCTGCCATAATGGATAGTCAACTGTGGCAGATACTTGAAAATCAGCACTACCTTGAAGAACTAGAGTGGGGATATTTATATCATCGATATAGTTTTCTCCGGCATATTCTTTTACCGATTTTTGATACCCAGCAGCTGCTCCAAGTAGGATTTGATCATCTGGAATCTCACTTAAATCGTTGCGAAGTATCTGTATATCAATTTCCACCTGCTCCATCTGAGAAGTTATGGTGTCGATGGTTGCATCGTCATAATCGCCGTTTAAGATAGTTTCTGCTAGTGCTTTGTTCTGGTCATACGAAAGTTCATATATGGGCCTTAGTGTTCCAGCGACAGATATTATACCCTTTACAACATCGTTTGAGTGAGCGATATAGGGAGCTAAACTGCCGCCTAAAGAATGGCCAAGGACGAAAATATTTGAGCTATCAATTCTTGTTTCGTTGGAAAGAAGATCTATTGCATAGTTTACATCTTCAAGTACTTCATCTTCTAGTGTTAAATCTGCGCCGAGTATTGCTGCCTGTTCAGGATAACTGTAGTATCTTTTGTCATATCGCAAAGAAGCGATTCCTTGTTCTGCCAATTGGTGTGCAATATCTTGAAGAGGAGTGTTTGAAAAAACCGTTCCATTTTTATCAGTTGGACCAGATCCGTGAACTATCAGCACAACAGGAGGGTTCTCTGCGTTTTTTGGTAGGGTGAGAATACCATCAAGAGGGTATTCCTCACCGATAGTAACTGCATGCTCCTCGAAATTTTCATTGGAAACAGGGTCTTTTTCGATGGTGAAATAATTTAAGTTTATTCCAGCTATTTTTTCATCGCTATCGTAAGTTGTTGTGATAATAACTGCGTTAAACTGGAATTCTAGGATTACAGTTGCAACTAGATAGTTATCAATAACTTCGGTTGTGGCGCTGTAAAATCCTACATACTCACCGATTTCGGCAACAACGCTCTCCCAGGCTTGCTTTAGTTTCTGCTCATCGAGCTGTTTTGAGATATCTTCGTTGAAGTTGTTTGCAGTTGTAGAAAAATCGCCACTAACCATATCAGTGCTCTGACTTTTAGCTTTTTCCAATGCGGCATCTTCATCGTATGAAGTGGACTCGGTAGTGCCTTCGCCACACGCGGTTAACAAAATCACAAGCGATAAAGTTAAAAACAAATATACGATTTTTTTCATATTTCTCCCCCTTTATAGTTCTGTAATATTTATCGATTATCTTGTTGAGATTATACCACCCAAAGAGATAAATATCAATGATTCAAACTGAATAATTGATACAAAAATGTCGAGTAAATTTGTGAAAAAATAGAAGAAAAACAGCGGAAAAAATATTGTAAAAAACCATTGAAAACTATTGATTTTTTCTGCATATTGCATTATAATATATAGAAAGTGGCACAAAGTGGCACGTTGTGGATGAAAATGGCATTTTAAGTAGAGGAGGCGGGCAGATGCTTTTCGGTGAGTATACTCATAATATCGATATAAAAGGCAGGATGATTTTTCCCGCTAAACTACGTGAAGAGCTCGGCATGACCTTTGTTGTTGTAAAGGGATTTGAGAGCAGATGCCTTTATGTTTACTCTCTTGCAGAATGGCAACGTGTTGAAGCGGCCATAAAAGAGATGCCAAGAGCAAAAGCATCACCTATTCAAAGGTTTCTATTTTCAACTGCAGCAGTTGTAACGCCTGATAAACAAGGTAGAATAGTGCTTCCTGCAAATTTGCGTGAATTCGCAGGACTCACAAAAGATGTTATGGTAATTGGAGCGTCAGTTAGGGTTGAAATTTGGGATAAAGAGCTTTGGAGCGAAGCTGCGGAGAAGTTCACACCTGAGTTTGTCTTAGCGGCAATGGAGGAGTTATCGTTCTAATGGATAATTTTTCACATATAACGGTTATGCTAAATGAGAGTGTTGATGCTCTTGATATAAAAAAAGATGGTATATATATAGATGGAACAGCTGGCGGTGGTGGTCATAGCGAGCTAATAGCAAAGAAGCTTGGGAGCGGAAGGCTAATCGCTATTGATATCGACAGAGAAGCGGTTGCTGCGGCAACGCAAAGGCTTGCACCATATGATAATGTTTTAGTTCTCGAGGGGAGCTATAGCGATGTTTCTCAAATAGCTAAAGAGAATGGTATTGATGAGATTGATGGTTTTTTAATAGATGTTGGAGTATCGTCATTTCAGCTTGATGCGGCAGGACGTGGATTTTCATATCATGTTGATGAACCGCTTGATATGAGGATGGGGCAGACCGAAAAAACCGCGAAAGATGTTGTCAACGAATATAGTGAAAAAGAGCTTGCGAATTTGTTTTTCAACTACGGAGATGAAAAATACAGCTTCAAGATAGCTGGTGCAATAGTTCGATATAGAGAAAAAACAGCGATAACAACTACAAAACAGCTAAGTGAGATAATAGGTGAGGCAGTGCCTGCTTCATATAGAAGAAAAGGGCATCCGTCGAGAAAGGTTTTTCAGGCGATAAGGATAGAAGTAAATCAAGAGTTTGAAAATATTAGGCGAGGGATAGAGGGAGCGTTTGAGTTGCTTAAAAAAGGCGGACGATTATGTGTTATTTCGTTTCACAGCAAAGAAGATGCTCTCGTTAAAAATACCTTTAAGCAATACTTCTTGGGCTGTGAGTGTCCGTCGGATTTTCCAGTTTGTGTTTGTGGGAAAAAGCCCCGAGCAAAGAAGATAAGCAAAAGAGGAATTGAGCCTACAGAGCAAGAGGTTTTGGAAAATAGAAGAAGTCGTAGTGCGAGACTTCGTGTAATAGAGAAACTATAGAGGAGAGTATTATGGACAAGGCATATAATTTTGCTATGTTTGAAGAGGCTTCACAAAAGGAAGAACCTGCAAAGCTATCTGTTGTGAAAAAAAGTAAAGCTAGCAAAAAAAGAGCTTTTAGAGCAAAGCTTATTAAACGTATAATGGTCTGGTCGCTTATATTGTTTGTCTCGGTCCTGTCCCTTACTTTAAAGGTTCAATATACCGAACTTAACGATCAGGTGATGAAAGCTGAAGACGAGCTTCGTATACTTGAGAGCGAGGCAACAAGGCTTTCACTTTATATAGAGAGCAATGTTTCACTTCGTGTGGTAGAAGAGGTTGCACAATATGAACTCGGCCTTGTTAAAGCGGAAAGTCATCAGACTCATTTTGTGAACTTTGGGGAAAGTGATATTGTTGTTGTGAATGGTGAAGATAGCTCGCTTTTAGGTGAAATTGCAAAACAGGCAACATCATTCTATGATAGAGCGCTTGCATATTTAGGATACTAAACAAATAATAATGTAGAGGAGGATATGGGTTAAGTTTATCTTAATCCATATTGCTTTGAAGGGAGATAATGTTTAATGAAACCAACTATAAAATTAAAGAAAAGGGCATTATTGATCCTTGTGGCGGTATCGCTTGTCGGATTTGGCGTTATAGTTGCACGGCTTTTTCTTCTGCAAATTGTAAGCGGTGAAGAGTATCAAGAAATGGCAATAAACCAACAGCTACGAGATACCGAGATAGCTCCTTCAAAAGGAACTATTTACGATAGAAACATGAAAACACTTGCGGCATCAGCAACTGTGTGGACAGTTATAATATCGCCTAATGATATAGATGACGACGATAGAGAGCTTATAGCGAAGGGCCTATCTGAGATACTTGATATGGACTATCAAGTAATCCTCGATGACACATATAAAGAAAACTATTATGAGATAGTAAAGAGAAAAGTTGAACTGCCAATAGCTGATGAGGTGCGAGAATTTGCGCTTGAGAACAAAATATATTCAATAACCCTTGCAGAGGATAGCAAAAGATACTACCCTTATGGAAATTTTGCAGCAGCTATTATAGGGTTCACGGGTACCGACTCACAAGGTCTTTCAGGGCTTGAGAGCTACTTCGACGAAACACTTACAGGAACTGCGGGAAGGATAGTTTCGGCGAGAACTGCATGGGGTGATAATATGCCGTTTTCGTATGAGCAAGTTTTTGAGGCGGAAGATGGCAATAGTCTAGTGCTTACTATAGATGAAACTCTACAGCATTTTTTAGAGAAACATTTAGAGACAGCTGTTATTGAGCATAATGTTCAAAATGGCGCGGCTGGAATTGCGATAAACCCCAAAACAGGTGAGATACTTGCAATGGCGGTAAAACCCGACTATGACCCAAATGACCCATTTACATTAAGTGAAGATATGATGGCGGCGATAAACGAGATGCCAGAAGATGTGAGATCAGAAGCTATTGTGGCTGCTCAAAATGCTCAGTGGAGAAACAAGATTATAAGTGATTTATATGAGCCTGGTAGCGTATTTAAAATAGTAACAGCCTCTGCGGCACTTGAAGAGAATGTTGCGCAGACAACCGATACGTTTTACTGTTCAGGATCTGCGCAGGTAGGCCCTGAGACGATGCGATGCCATAAACTTGAAGGGCATGGCAATCAAAGCTTTGTAGAAGCTGTTTTCCATTCGTGCAATCCCGCATTTATTGAACTTGGATCAAGGCTTGGAAGCGATGATTTTTATAAATATTTTGAAGCGTTCGGTTTTACAGAGCGCACTGGAATAACACTTCCTGGCGAAGCTCATTCAATCTTTTACACAGCTGAAGATATGGGACCTGTTGAGCTTGCTTCATCTTCATTTGGACAGAGCAACAAAGTAACTCCGCTCCAGATGATAATGGCGGCGGCAGCAGCTGTCAACGGCGGATATTTAATGGAGCCTTATATAGTTAGTCGCGAGCTCGATGAAGAGGGGAATATTGTAAGCAGTACAGAGCCGACGGTAGTTCGCAGTGTTATAAGCAAGGAAACGAGTGAGACGATAGCGCAAATACTCGAGCAGAATGTCGCTGAAGGTGGCGGAAAAAACTCATATATACCGGGTTACAGAATAGGCGGCAAGAGCGGTACATCGCAAAAGCTAGACTCTGAAAACGAAGATGCCAGAATAGCTTCATTCTTATCATTTGCACCGGCAGATGATCCTGAAATAATGGTGCTTATCTATCTCGATGAGCCAGATAGCTATACTTCATTTGGTTCAACTATTACAGCTCCAGTTGTTCGTGCATTTTTAGAGGATGCATTGCCATATCTCGGTATCCAACCACAGTACACCGAAGAAGAAGCTGCACTGCTAGATCAAGTTTGTCCGTCTCTTATAGGTAGAGAGCTATCATCTGCGAAGATAACGCTAAACAGTGCTGGATTTACCTATACGGTTGTAGGAGATGGCGATGAGGTACTAAACCAAATTCCTTTGGCGGGACAGAGTTTACCGAGGGGAAGCAATATAGTTCTTTATACTGAGGAAACAGAAGCACAGACAGCGGTAGTGCCAAATCTTATCGGTATGAGTGCTGCTCAAGCAAACAGCGCACTCGTGGCGGCTGGATTTAATATAAGAGTTGAGGGGAATACCGATGATAACAACGCTTTCGTAACCTCACAAGACTATTCGGCGGATGTTATTCTTGAAAAAGGATCAATTATAACGGTAACACTGGTAACCCAAATTGAAGAATAAGGAGATATCCATGAAAGTTTCAAAGCTACTAAATAATATAGAAACTATATCGAAGATAAGTTCTGCGCTAAAAAGCAGAGAGATATATACGGTTGCATGTGACTCGCGACAGGTCGATGATAAAACTGTTTTTGTAGCGATTAATGGTAGCAAAACAGACGGTCACGACTATGCAAAAAAAGCGGCGGAAAAAGGTGCGCTTATTGTCTGTGAGCGAGATATCGGCATAAAAGATCAGATTATAGTTGAAGACTCAAGAAAAGCTTATGCGATTATGGCAGCAAATTTAAATGGGAATCCAGCGACAGAGCTTAAAATTATAGGTGTAACAGGGACGAATGGAAAGACAACAGTCAGCACAATTATAAAGCAGATACTTGAGCGATGCGGAAAAAAAGTAGGCCTTATTGGAACTGTTGCAAATGAGATTGGAGAGCTTCGTGTTCCTGCAAGGTATACAACACCAGATGCAGCAGAGCTTCATGTTCTACTGAGGAAGATGTGTGATGCAGGTTGTGAGTACTTAGTTATGGAGGTAAGCTCGCATGCGCTCGATCAACTAAGGCTTTATGGGATAGAGTTTCACTGTGGGGTATTTACAAATTTAACACAGGACCATCTCGACTACCATCACACAATGGATGAGTATTTTAGTGCAAAATCAAAACTTATGGAAATATCAAAATGTAAGGTTATAAATATCGATGACAGCTACGGCAAAATCCTTGCAGATAAATACAGTGAATTTACAACAACTGTTGCAATAGAAGATCCAAAAGGTGATTTTCTCGCTAAAAATATAAAGACATACCCTGGAAAAGTGCAGTTTGAGCTTTTAACACGCGAGGGGATATCAAGATGTGTTTTAAAGATGCCTGGCAGATTTTCAGTATATAATGCGCTATCTGCAGCAGCAGCGCTTAGATATTGTGATATTGAGGTTTCAGATATTTTACTGGCGATGAAGGAATGTAGTGGAGTTAAAGGGCGAGCACAAGTTATCGAAACCGGTAAAGATTTTACAGTTATCTGCGATTATGCCCACACACCAGATGGACTCCAGAAGATTTTAGATGCTATAAATGAGTATAAAGGTGAGGGGCGAATTATAACTGTTTTTGGCTGTGCAGGTGAGAGAGATGGAAGCAAGAGAGCACAGATGGGGGATATTGTTTCGTCTCGCAGTGGCCTATCAATTGTTACTAGTGATAACCCAAGGAGCGAGAATCCAGACAGTATAATAGAAGAGGTTGTAGCGGGTATTGCACGCGGCCGAGAGTACAAAGCTATTGTTGATAGATATAAAGCAATTGAATTTGCTTTGAAATCGGCAGAGAGTGGTGATATAATATTACTTGCAGGTAAAGGGCATGAAGAATATCAAGCACTTGCCAGCTGTACTATCTACTTCGATGAAGAGGTGGTCGTTAAAGAGATAATTGAGAGGATGTAGCCGTTTTGGAGAGTATGAGGCTTTTTGATATTACAGGGGTTTTAGGTGGTAACTTCGAAAGTGACTGCCAGATAGATGAGGTTATAACCGATAGCCGTCTTGCACGAAAAAACACCATTTTTATCGCGATTAAGGGTGAGCGTTTCGATGGGCATGACTATTGCGTAGAGGTTTTAGAAAAAGGATGTTGTGGGGTTGTTGTTGAAAGAGATATGGGGCTTTCAAAACAGATAATTGTTGATAGCAGTGTAAATGCTTTGCTTCTAATATCAAAGCTTTATCGCAAAGCGCGAAAAGCAAGCATTATTGGTGTTACTGGAAGTGTTGGAAAAACAACAACTAAAGATATAATAGCTTCGGTGCTATCTGCAAAATTTGAAACGATTAAAACTCCTGAAAACCAAAACAACGAAATCGGTCTTCCAAAGACGATTTTCATGATAAATGATACAACAAAAACTGCTGTTTTAGAGATGGGTGCTTGTGATGTAGGTGAAATTGAGCCGCTCTCAAGGGTTTCGTCGCCTGATTTTGCAGTTGTTACAAATATCGGAGTTTCACATATTGAGATGTTTAAGAGTCGTGAAAATATAAGGGTTGAGAAGCTATCTATATCAAAAGGTGTAAAGTCCAAAGGGGTGCTTTTTCTAAACGGAGATGATGAGTATCTGAAAACGACCACTAAAAAAGAAGTTGGCTGTGATATTATCTTCTATGGCACAGGTGACAACTGCGATATATTGGCAAAAGATATAATTTACGACAATTATTTTTCATATTTTACGATAAATTATAACGGTGAAGAAAATAGATTTAAAATACCAGCAGTAGGAAAGCACATAGTGCAGAATGCGGCTGCGGCGTTTGGTATTGCAAAAAAACATGGTCTTTTAAACGAGGAGATTGCAAACGGATTTTTAAGCTATACTCCGTCAGGAATGCGGCAGAAAACATACGATTTTAATGGTATCACTATTATTGAAGACTGCTATAACGCAAGTCCTGATTCGATGAGGGCGGCAGCTGATATGCTTAAAATGATGAAGTGTGACGGTCGCAAGATTGCAGT
Source organism: uncultured Oscillospiraceae bacterium (assembly GCA_964369435.1). Taxonomy (GTDB): domain Bacteria; phylum Bacillota; class Clostridia; order Oscillospirales; family Ruminococcaceae; genus CAYJGN01. The sequence goes on from CAYJGP010000020.1 coordinate 15,038, forward strand.
GCTTGGAGATATGCTAGAACTTGGCGAGATAACTGAGGAAGCACATACTGATGTATATTTAAATGCTTTAGAGTTATCAGATATTCTTATAGTTACAGGAAAATATAGAGAATATGCACCGAAAGGCGCTATAATCTGCGAAGATAACGAGAAAACAGCGCAGTATCTTATAGAAAATGCTAAAAAAGGGGATATTGTTCTTTTTAAGGCAAGCAGAGGTGTAAAACTCGAACAAGTTGTCAATATTTTTAAAGGTGGGGTAAAATGATGATAGGGTATTCGTATCTTTTAGCGGCAGGACTTGCGGTTGCTATAACATTTGTTTTGATGCTTATCTTAATCCCTATCTTGCGTAGGATTAAGTATGGCCAGCATATAAATGAAATAGGACCTGCTTGGCATAGAAATAAAGAAGGAACCCCAACGATGGGCGGCATTGCATTTATAATTGCTATTGTCGCTGCAACGGTTGCGGCACTCCTATTCTATCTGCTACCAAATGAGCTTGATATGTCACCGGTTTTCACAAGGTATAGTTCGGTGAAGCTATATATGGGGATATTAACAGCTTTAGCATTTGGGTTTATAGGTTTTATTGATGATTTCATTAAAGTTGTTAAAAAACGCAATTTAGGCCTTACAGAAAAACAAAAACTACTTCTCCAGTTTTTTGTAGCGGCTGTTTTCCTTTTATCGCAATATATAGCTGGAGACAGAGCGACATATATTTATATACCGTTTATAGCAACGATTGAACTCGGTGTTTTATACTATCCGATAATGCTATTCTTTATTGTTGGGTTTGTGAACGCTGTAAATTTAACAGATGGAATAGACGGACTTTGCGGATCGGTAACTTTTGTAGTGGCACTTGGGTTTATGGTTATCTCAACTCTTATTGTCTCGAATGAGATGGGAATTTTAGCGGCAGCAACAGCTGGCGGAATGATCGGATACTTAATATTCAATGCGCATCCTGCTAGGGTTTTCATGGGGGATACAGGATCTATGTTTCTCGGTGGACTAGTAGTTGTGCTTGCATTTTCAACAGGCACCCCTTTTATACTGCTACTTGTTGGATTTGTCTATCTCGCAGAGGCGTTTTCAGTCATTTTGCAGGTGCTATCGGTGAAAATACGAAAGAAAAGAATATTTAAGATGAGTCCTATCCACCATCATTTTGAGATGTCGGGTTGGTCAGAGCAAAAAATTGTTTTAATTTTTAGCGGTGTTACCTTGCTTTGTGTAATAGCTGCTATAATCAATATTTATTCTCTATATATAATATAAAATGGAGGTATAATGGCAACTGCAGTTTCCAAACGAGCTACAACTAAAACAAAAAAGAAACCGGGTCTGCTCAGTGTACGCGGTAAAATAGACCGAACATTTCTCTTTTTGGTGTTAATTCTCAATGTCATAGGGCTTATGATGCTCTATTCAGCGAGCCATGCATATGCCTATTACCGTTTTGGCGATAGTTTTTATTATATCGGCGACCAGATGATGTTTGCGGTAGTG
>CAYJGP010000020.1:16568-20944 GCA_964369435.1 uncultured Oscillospiraceae bacterium
GGTATGCTTTTTATTGCCTACTTTATCGAATATAAGCTTATTAAAAATCTTGTATGGATAATCTATGGTACCGCTATTGTAATGCTTGCACTCACCCTTGTGATGCCAGCGTATAATAATTCACACAGATGGATAACGGTAGGTGGAGTGACCTTTCAATCCTCTGAGTTTGCAAAGTTTGCAATTGTTGTTATATTTGCATATTTCATAGAAAAATATCAGTCACAGATAAAAACCTTTAAATACGGTGTTTTGCCATTTGCACTAACGGTGGGTCCTGTGCTCGCAATAATGGTTTTTCAACCGCATCTTAGCGGAATAATTATAGTTTTTTCAATAGCATTAACTCTTATGTTTATAGGTGGAACAGATATACGTTGGTTTATGATAGGACTTACACTTGTGGCACTCGCTCTTCTCTATATCGTCTTCTTCACCGACCTTATAAGCTATGCAACAGAGAGAATAAACACCTGGCTTGACCCATTTTCCGATCCCTCAGATAGTGGCTGGCAGACTATTCAGTCGCTATTATCCATTGGTAGTGGTGGGCTTATGGGACTTGGCTATGGAAACTCAAGGCAGAAGCATATGTATGTTTCAGAGCCACAAAACGATTTTATCTTTGCAATAGTCTGTGAAGAGCTTGGGTTTATAGGGGCAACTATTATAATTCTTCTCTTTGCGATGCTTGTTTGGCGCGGGTTTGCAATAGCTTTCAACTGCAAAGATAAATTTTCAGCGATGTTGGTTATAGGGCTTACTTTGCAGCTTGGTTATCAGGTTGTATTAAATATAGGCGTTGTAACAAATACTATACCAAACACCGGAATAGGACTTCCGTTTTTCTCAGCAGGTGGAACAGCACTTTTGATGCAGCTATTCCAGATGGGAGTAATCCTCTCGATTTCAAAACATGCAACCCTTAAAAAGGAGTGATAAAATGAAGATATTATTTGCAGCAGGCGGTACTGCTGGGCATATAAACCCAGCACTCGCAATTGCTGATAAGCTAAAAGAAACGCAAAAAAATTGCGAAATTCTCTTTGTAGGAAACGAGAGTGGAATGGAAAATCGGCTTGTAAAACAGGCGGGCTATAAATTTGCTCCGATAAAAGTTAAAGGGTTTTATCGCAGTTTCTCACCATCCGCTATAATACATAACATAAGCGCTGCGACCCTATCTGTCACTTCGCAGTTTCAGAGCAAGAAAATCCTTAAAGAATGGAAGCCTGATATCTGTATTGGAACAGGTGGGTATGTAAGTGGGCCTATAATGTTACAAGCGGCGAAGGCAGGAATAAAAACTGTTATCCATGAGCAAAACGCATATCCAGGAATAACAACTAAAATCCTTGCGAAATCGGTGGACAGAGTTCTCTGCGGCACAAAACGTGGTGCGGAAATTATAGATATGCCGCAAAAAATAGCAGTTGTCGGAAACCCTGTCAATGCAAAGATACTCACAACAAAGCGAGAAGATGCAAGAAGGGCGCTATCCCTTGATGAAAAGGATATTTTTATCCTGTCTTTTGGCGGAAGTCTTGGAGCTTACCCTATTTCAAAAGAAGTTTTATCAATGCTTACAAAACTTCATCGAGATGAAAATGTGAAATTCTGCCACGCTACAGGGAGAGGTGACTACCAGAAATTTATCGAAGAGATGAAAAATTGCGATATTAAAGATACAGGCAATATAACTATTCGAGAATATATAGATAACATGGAGATAGTGCTCTTAGCAGCAGACCTTGTTATCTGCAGAGCAGGTGCAATGACCCTTAGTGAACTAACTGCGGCAGGGAAAGCGTCTATATTAATTCCTTCTCCATACGTTGCTGAAAATCATCAGTATCACAATGCAAAGGCACTTGCAGACATCGGTGCATCTATTTTAATTGAGCAAAAGGATCTCGATGGAAGTATCCTTGCAAGAGAGGTAGAAGCGCTTATAGATGATCCGACAAAACTTGCAAGTATGGGTGAGAATGCAAAAAAAGAGAGCGTTTTATATAGTGTTGACTTGATTGTTGATGAGATAATGAAAACTATAAAATAACAAAGAGATAAACTTTCGCATAATATAGCACATTAATGTTATGCGGAGGTGTCCGATGTCTTTGTTTGAGGTGGTGGGTGGAAACCCACTTTTCGGAGAGATAAAAGTTCAAGGAGCAAAAAACAGTATTCTTCCAATTTTAGCGGCATCTGTCTTAGTAGAAGGACAGACGATTATAAAAAACTGTCCCAATATAAGCGATGTATACTCGGCGATAAAGATTCTTCGATATCTCGGTTGTGATGTTCTTTTTGAAGATAATACGGTTATAGTTGATTCAAACAATGCTCACAGAAGCGAAATATCAAACGATTTGATGTGCGAAATGCGTTCATCAATATTCTTTTTAGGAAGTATAATATCTCGTTTCCACAAAGCAAAGATGTCCTCTCCTGGAGGATGTGAGCTCGGTCCACGACCTGTTGATTTACATATATCGGCGCTTAAAAAGCTCGGCTGTACAATAGAAGAGCGGTACGGATTTATCGATTGCACAGTGGAAAACAGACTGTATGGTGCTGAGATAAATCTTGCATTTCCAAGTGTTGGCGCGACTGAAAATATTATACTAGCGGCAGTTCTAGCGAAAGGGCGGACAATTATAACAAACCCTGCACGAGAGCCTGAAATAGTTGATCTTGCGAATTTTCTAAACCTTTGTGGCGGTAAAATTTATGGCGCCGGTGAGAGCAAGATAGTTATTGACGGTGTTACAAAGATTACAGGAATTGAATATGATGTATGCCCTGATAGAATAGTTGCGGCTACATATATGTCTGCTGTATCGATGACGGGTGGAGACCTTCGCCTTATAGGAAACCTTCAAGATTCGCTTGTGGGTGTGAGTTCGCTTTTTGAGAGCATGGGATGTTTAGTTTCAAAGTATGATAGCAGTATAAATATTAAAAGCAGTGGACGGTTAAAAAGTCCTGGAATAATTAAAACCCAGCCATTCCCTGGATTTCCAACAGATGCACAAGCGCCACTTATGGCGGCGACTACCTTGTGTGAGGGTGTGTCTGTATTCGTTGAAAACATTTTTGAGAGCAGATATAAACATGTCTCCCAGTTAAATAAAATGGGAGCGAATATAACAGTTGAGGGAAAAGTGGCTGTTGTGAGTGGTGTTCGTGAGCTTTATTTCTCAAGTGTTGCGGCATATGATTTGCGAGGCGGTGCGGCTATAGTTTGTGCAGCACTTGCAGCAAAGGGTACAACAACTATCTCGAATATCCATCACATTGAGCGTGGATATGAGGATATTGAGCAGGTTATAAGTGACATTGGCGGTAAGATAATAAGGATTTAAGTTATGGCAAAAGGCAAGACGAAAAAAAAGAAACTTATAAAAAGCAACAGCATAAAAATGCAAAGGCGTAGAAAACGATTTTTCCTCGCCTTTTTGGCTGTGTTCTCGATTTCGGTATTCGCCACCCTATCGCTTACTGTTTTCTTCAAAGTTGAGGAGATAACTGTAATAAATGCTACAATGTATACCGATGAGGAGATTATAGAAGCTTGTGGAATTGAAATTGGGGACAACCTTTTTTTAATAGACACCGATAAGGTGCGTGAAAATCTAACAAACAGCTTTGTTTTGATTGAGGATAGCATGGTGCAAAGGGTGCTCTCGGGTAGAGCGGAGATAACAATAAGAGAGGCATCACCACGATATCTTTTCCGTTCAAATGCTGAATTTGCAGTGGTAAGCGAACAGTTAAAGGTACTGTCAACTACTGAGCTGCTAGGCGGAGTAACTATTTATGGTGTAGAGATAGCAAACCTATCAGAGTTTGAATACTTCGACACAACTGATAACGAAGAAGCAGAGATAGCAATAAAGATAATCGATGAGTTTAATGCAAACGGTGTATACGATATAAGTTATGTAGATCTATCAAATATGCTCGATATCAAGATGTATTTCGATGGAAGAGTTGAAGTTTTACTCGGAGGATCTAGTAGTATAGAGAGCAAAGTGAAGTTTGCATCGTATGTTTTGCTAAATGAAGTTGCTGAAAACGAGCGCGGCGAGCTCGATGCTATGACCGAGGGTACTGTGCGATTTATCCCACAAGGGTAGATATATTTTAGAAAATGTCGAAATACAGACGCAGTTGCGGTTATTATTATATAGTAAAAAATGAGTTTTATTAGTTAGGTTCTCGAAAATTTTTAATGCTGAGATGTAATGTTTGCTTATGTATACAACTCATTCGTTTCTGCTGATATTAACTTGTTTATTAAAATATTTTTTTTAGACTAATTTCTATTGTATTTTTCATTTTTTTCTGTTAAAATTAAAAAGGTTATAGTT